>NZ_JBFRFE010000014.1:0-18114 GCF_052114665.1 Stenotrophomonas sp. 2YAF22
GAGCGGCACCGACGGTGAAGTGGTGCGGCTGGCGGATGTGGCCCGGGTCGAACTGGGTGCCGGTGACTACACGCTGCGCTCGCAGCTGGACGGCAAGAACGCGGTGGGTATCGGTATCTTCCAGGCCCCCGGCGCCAACGCGCTGGAGATCCGCGATGCGGTGATGGCCAGCATGGACGAGATGCAGAAGACCATGCCGGCCGACGTGAAGTACGAAGCGGTGTATGACACCACCATATTCGTGCGCGACTCGATCAAGGCCGTGGTCTCCACCCTGCTGGAAGCCATCGCGCTGGTGGTGCTGGTGGTGATCCTGTTCCTGCAGACCTGGCGTGCGTCGATCATCCCGCTCATCGCGGTGCCGGTGTCGATCGTCGGTACGTTCGGCGCGCTGTACCTGCTGGGCTTCTCGATCAACACGCTGAGCCTGTTCGGCCTGGTGCTGGCGATCGGCATCGTGGTCGATGACGCGATCGTGGTGGTGGAAAACGTTGAACGCAACATCGAAGAAGGCCTGACCCCGCTGGCCGCTGCGCATCAGGCGATGCGCGAAGTGTCCGGGCCGATCATCGCCATCGCGCTGGTGCTGTGCGCGGTGTTCGTGCCGATGGCGTTCCTGTCGGGCGTCACCGGTCAGTTCTACAAGCAGTTCGCGGTCACCATCGCCATCTCCACGGTGATCTCGGCGATCAACTCGCTGACCCTGTCGCCGGCCCTGGCGGCCCGCCTGCTCAAGCCGCATGGCGCGCCGAAGGATGCCCCGACCCGCATCATCGACCGCCTGTTCGGCTGGGTGTTCCGTCCGTTCAACCGCTTCTTCAAGTCCAGCTCGGAAAAGTACGAGCGTGGCGTGTCGAAGATCCTCGGTCGTCGTGGTGCGGTGTTCGTGGTGTATGCGGTGCTGCTGGTCGGTACCGGCTTCATCTTCAAGCTGGTGCCGCCGGGCTTCATTCCGACCCAGGACAAGCTGTACCTGATCGCCGGCGTGAAGCTGCCGGAGGGTTCGTCGATCGCGCGTACCGATGAAATGCTGCGCAAGGTCGCCAAGATCGCCCAGGAAACCGACGGTGTGGCTCACACCATCTCGTTCCCCGGTCTGAATGCCCTGCAGTTCACCAACACGCCCAACACCGGTGTTGCGTTCATTCCGCTCAAGCCGTTCAGCGAGCGCCATGGCCGCACCGCGGCGCAGATCAATGCGGAGATCAACCAGAAGATCGCAGGCCTGCAGGAAGGGTTCGCCTTCGCCATGATGCCGCCGCCGATCCTCGGCCTCGGTAACGGCAACGGCTACCAGATGTTCATCCAGGACCGTGGCAACCTCGGCTATGGCGCACTGCAGAACGCGGTGCAGTCGATGCAGGGTGCGGTTGCACAGACCCCGGGCATGGCCTTCCCGATCACCAGCTACCAGGCCAACGTGCCGCAGCTGGATGCCGAGGTGGACCGTGTCAAGGCGAAGGCCCAGGGCGTACAGCTGACCGAGTTGTTCGATACGCTGCAGACCTACCTGGGTTCGGCCTACGTCAACGACTTCAACCAGTTCGGACGTACCTGGCAGGTGATCGCGCAGGCCGATGGCCAGTTCCGTGACAGCGTCGAAGACATCGGCAAGCTGCGGACCCGCAACGATCGTGGCGAGATGGTGCCGATCGGCTCGATGGTCACCGTCAAGGAAACCTACGGTCCGGACCCGGTACTGCGCTTCAACGGCTATCCGGCCGCTGACCTGGCCGGTGAAGCCGACCCGCGTGTGCTGTCCTCGGCCGAAGCGATGAACAACCTCACCGCCATCGCCGCCAAGGTGCTGCCGGTGGGCATGGCTACCGAGTGGACCGACCTGAGCTACCAGCAGGCGACCCAGGGCAAGGCGGCCTTCATCGTGTTCCCGGTGGCGATCATGCTGGCGTTCCTGGTGCTGGCCGCGCTGTACGAAAGCTGGTCGCTGCCGCTGGCGGTGATCCTGATCGTGCCGATGACCCTGCTGTCCGCGCTGTTTGGCGTGTGGATGACCGGCGGCGACAACAACGTGTTCGTGCAGGTCGGCCTGGTGGTGCTGATGGGCCTGGCGTGCAAGAACGCGATCCTGATCGTCGAGTTCGCCAGAGAGCTGGAAATGGGCGGCAAGGGCATCGTCGAAGCGGCACTGGAAGCCTGCCGCCTGCGTCTGCGCCCGATCGTGATGACCTCCATCGCCTTCATCGCCGGCACCGTGCCGCTGGTGCTGTCGCATGGTGCTGGCGCCGAAGTGCGCTCGGTGACCGGTATCACCGTGTTCGCCGGCATGCTGGGCGTGACCCTGTTCGGCCTGTTCCTGACCCCGGTGTTCTACGTGGCACTGCGCAAGTTCGTCACCCGCAACGGTGGTGGCCAGCTGGTGCAGCACGGCGAGCCGACCATCCACCACTGACATGGAAAACAGCGGCGCCGGCAACCACCGGCGCCTGCTTCCCCCTACCAAGGCAATGAATCCATGAACACCCATCAGAACAAGATCGCGCTGGTCACCGGCGCAACCCGCGGCATCGGCCTGGAAACCGTGCGCCAGCTGGCACAGGCCGGCGTGCACACGCTGCTGGCCGGGCGCAAGCGCGAAACCGCAGTGGAACTGGCGTTGAAGCTGCAGGCCGAGGGCCTGCCGGTGGAAGCGCTGCAGCTGGACGTCAATGATGGCGCCAGCATCGCCGAGGCGGTCGAGCAGGTGCGTCAGCGCCATGGTCGTCTGGACATCCTGGTCAACAACGCCGGCATCATGATCGAGAACCCAGCGCAACTGCCGTCGGAGCAGTCGCTGGACACCTGGCGTCGCACGTTCGAGACCAACGTGTATGCGCTGGTGGCGGTGACCCAGGCCTTCCTGCCGCTGATCAAGCAGGCCAAGTCCGGCCGCATCGTCAACGTCTCCAGCATGCTCGGCTCGCAGACCCTGCATGCCGATCCGACCTCGGGCATCTACGACTTCAAGATCCCGGCCTACAACGCGTCCAAGGCCGCGGTGAACAGCTGGACCCTGGCTCTGGCCCATGAACTGCGCAGTACGCCGATCAAGGTCAACACCGTGCACCCCGGCTACGTGAAAACCGATATGAACGGTGGCAACGGCGAGATCGAAATCGTCGAGGGCGCGCGTTCCAGCGTGCAGATGGCGCTGATCGGCGAGTCCGGCGCCAGCGGCAGCTTCACCTACCTGGGCGAGGTGCTGCCATGGTGATCCGCACCCTGGCGATGGCCGTCTCCAGCCTGGTGCTGGCGGGCTGTGTCAGCGTCGGCCCCAACTACAAGGCACCGGTGCAGGAGCCCGTCGTCCTGCAGGGTGCACAGCAGCCGGTCTTCAGCACCACCTCGCCGGTGGCCAGCTGGTGGGCGCAGTTCGATGACCCGGTGCTTGAAGAACTGGTGCACGGCGCGCTGTCGGACAACCTGGACCTGCGCGTGGCTGTCGCCCGTGTCAGCCAGGCCCGTGCCGTGTTTGTCGAGAGCCGCTTCGACCAGGCGCCACACGTTACCGCTGGCGGCAGCTACGACCGCCGCAAGCAACCCGATCCGCAGCTGGGTGGGCAGCGGGTGTTCAGTGAAAGCTACCAGCTCGGCTTCGATGCGGGCTGGGAGCTGGATCTGTTCGRCCGCAAGCGCCGTGCTGCAGAGGCCGCGCGTGCCGACCTGGACGCCGAGCAGGCCAACCTTGCCGACGCGCAGGTGCTGATCGCTGCCGAAGTGGCACGCAACTACTTCGAACTGCGTGGCACCCAGAAGCGCATCGCGGTTGCCCAGCGCACCCTGGTCAACCTGCGCGATACGCAGCGGCTGACCGAGGCGCGCTGGGAACTGGGTGCCGGCAGCGAGCTGGACGTGCAGAGCAGCCGGGCACGGTTGAAGGCCATCGAGGCCGACATCCCGCTGCTGGAAGTGGCCGAGACGCAGTCGCGCAACCGGTTGGCTGTCCTGCTAGGCCAGCGTCCGGAAGTGCTGACCGCCATGCTGGCGCCGCACGAAGTGCCGGCGTTTGCCAAGGCATTGCCGCTGGGTGATACCCGCGAACTGCTGCGCCAGCGTGCCGACGTGCGGGTCGCCGAACGCCGCCTGGCCGCCGCCACCGCGCGTGTCGGCGTGGCCACGGCCGATCTGTTCCCGCGGTTGTCGCTGTCCGGCTTCGTCGGCTTCCTCGGCGGCGACGCCAGTGGCCTGGTCAACGGCAACAACAAGGCCTGGTCGCTGACCCCGTCGTTGAGCTGGGCGGCATTCGACTTCGGTACGGTCAAGGCACGCCTGCGTGCCAGCAAGGCCGAGGCCGAGGGCGTAGCCGCGCAGTACGAGCAGGCGGTACTGCTGGCGCTGGAAGACACCGAAAATGCGTTGACCCGCTACTCCAAGCAGCAGGCGCGGCTGGCCATCGTGGTCGAGCAGGCGCAGGCGGCACGGCGTGCCGAATCGCTGGCGCAGATCCGCTACCGCGAGGGCTCGGAAGACTTCCTGACCCTGCTGGACGCGCAGCGCACGCAGCTGGTGGCCGATGATGCACTGGCGGCCGCCGAATCAGAGGTCAATGTCAGTGTCGTGGGTGTGTACAAGGCACTCGGTGGCTGGGGCCAGTCACCGCAGGCGCCGAGCGTGGCGCAGGCGCGCTGATCGACAGGGGACGGAAGCATCTGCTTCCGTCCCTTTTTTCATCATGGCCAGTGGTTGGCCGGAGCATCGTGATCACGCATGCGCACGATGCAGAATCGATGACCGGTGGGCGCTTCCATCACCCACCAGCGTTTTGACGAAACCGACCCGGCGGGCACCGAGTTTTTCCAGCCGTTCGGCTTCGGCGTCGATGTCGTCGCTTTCGATATCCAGATGCACCCGCGACGGGTGATCGACCCGCTGCACCTCCACGTTCAAGCCTGCCGGTGCACCTGTCAGGTCGGCATACTCTGCGTCGCCTTCAGCACGGGCGGGCTCGGCCTGCAGGCCCAGCGCTGCGGCCCAGAAGCGTGCGCTGTCCGCGGCAGGCGTGTCCTGGCAATCGATGATGAAGCCCGCCAGTCGGCTGCGATGGGTCATGTGCCGTCTCCGCTCAATGAGGATGCCGGCAGGGTAGCGCGTGCGCCGCCGCGCGCGTTCTCGCGGTCATGACGTTTCTGACTCTGCCGGAACTGCGGCCCACCGTGTAACTAGTGGGGAAACCAAGGGAGGACGGGACATGAGCGAACAGAAGCAATCGGCCCAACGGACGCTGCTGGGCGATCCCGGCCTGCCTGGGGCCGGCCTGTCGGTCGCCGTGGTGATGCTGCTGGTACTGGCGGCAATGGCTGCGCTGATCGGCTTCCTGCGCCTGCCCGATTCAATGCTGGGTATTGGCCTTGTCGGCATTGCGGTGTTCCTCGCCGTCGGCGCACGCATCTGCCAGGCGCGCGACCAGCACCAGGCGCTGTACCGCCTGCTGGGCAAGCGACCCCCGCCGTAGCGAGGGTCGCTGCAGTGCTCAGTGCTTCGGCCAGTCCAGCTCAACGACCAGCGGGAAGTGGTCGGAGGGCAGCACGCCGCCGATGCGGCGGTCATCGGTCAGGAAGCTGCGCGCGTGGAAGCCACGTACCAGCACCCAGTCCAGCTCGGCGGTCGCCGTTCCTGTGAAGTTGTGGAAGGTCAGGCGCGGACCCTGCGGCGACTTGACCTGGCGACGGGTGTCCTGAAGCACCCGGGTGAAGGCCTGATAGGTGCCGCCGCCGGGCTCGCTGTTGAAATCACCGGTCAGCACCACCGGCAGATCGGAAGGCAGCGCGGCCACGCGCGTGGCGATCAGTTCTGCACCCTTGATCCGCCGCGGTTCGTCCTCGTCGCGGTAGGGCAGGTGAGTGTTCATGAAGTAGAAGCGACGGCCATCATCCAGGCGACGAAACACGGCCCAGGTGACCATGCGCGGGAACAGGTTGCCCCAGCTGATGCTGCCTGCAACCTCGGGTGTATCGGACAGCCAGAAGTTACCGGACTGCTCCACTGCCAGCACCTTGCTGTCGTAGAAAACGCCCATGTGCTCGTCGCCGCTGCCCCCGCGGCGGCCCTCGCCGAACCAGCGATAGTCGGGCAGATGCTCGGCCAGGTAGTTGGCCTGCTCCAGCACCAGCTCCTGGGTGCCGATCACCGCCGGATGCGCCTGCTGGATCACCTTGACCATGGCATCGCGGCGGTCTTCCCAGCGCTTGCCAGGGTCGGTGTCGGCGGGCGTACGCACGTTGAAGGACATCACTTTCAACGGCGCGGGCGAGGCTGCCCAGGTAACGGCGGGCAGTGCAAAAGCCAAGAGTGCGCAGAGCGCGGACGTGCGGAAGCGAGACAACATCGTGGAATCCCTCCATTCCATGAAAGCGGTTTCATGGAGAATGCCATGGAAGGCAAGGGCAGCGGTATGCCGGGATGGGCGGCTGCAAGGGCCGGGCGGACGGCGTGCGACCGCCCGGCAGATGCCACTGGGCGATCAGGGGTCGTACATCATCCCGTTCTCGTCGCGGTTGTAGTGGTCGCTGGCCACGCGGGTGCCGTCGTCATAGACCACGTACAGCGTGCAACGCTGGTGGATGCCGAAGCCGGCCCGGAAGGGCACGCACTCTTCCTGCAGGCCGACCTCTTCGGCGGCATTTGCCGGCGCTGAAGGCACCAGCGCGGCAAGAGCCAGCACGGCACCGAATGAACACGCGAACAGTTTCTTGTGCAGCATCATCGAACACGCTCCTTGTTGTCGTGGGTGCTACCAGACTCCATTGATGCAATGACTGCCGACCGCCGCTGGCAACAGCGTGCCGGCGCCACACCTGCAGCGCAGAACACAGGTGCGGTCCTGTGTAGCACGCAGCCTGCGTCGGCAGGAAGTGCCTGTCCTCTCAGCGACCGGCCAACGCATCCAGCAGGGTGCGCGCAGCCAGCTTGCCCAGCGCATTGCCCGCCAGCGGGCTGTCGCCGGTCAACAGCAGGCGGTCCTGCATCACGCTGCCATCGATGCCCTCGTTGACGATCTGCACGCCCTGCTGGGCCAGGCGCTCACCGAAGAACCACGGCAGTTGACCAGGCATGTAGCCGATATCCGGGGTCTGCCGGTCCATTGCATCGGGGAAGGCGCAGATCCGATGCCCGCGGAACAATGAACCGCCACCGGCTTCATCCACGCCGGCCGCCAGCAGTGCGGCAGGGCCGTGACAGAGGGTGATGATGTGACGTTGATTGTCCATCGCCCACTGCAGGGTGGCCTTCACCGCGCGGCTTTCCGGCAGGCCGATCAACGCACCGTGACCGCCGGGAATGAACACCGCGGCGTAGTCCGAACCGGCATCGAGTGCCCTCGCCACCTCGTCGAGGTGCAGAGGCTGGCGGAAGCGGGATTCGTAGCGTTCGTACAGGCCGCCGATCTCGCGATCTTCGCGTGGGAACGCCCACCATTCAAACTTCACCGGRTTGCCCGACAGCGTCGCCACGTCGATGCCGAAGCCGGCCTTGTGCAGGTGATACATCGGCAGCAGCGTCTCCACCGGATGGTTGCCGGTCGAGAACAGGTGGCCGTTGGCGGTCGGCAGATAACGTTCGTCGGCGGCGATCATCAGCACTTTCCAGCGTCCGTCACGGCGGGCATCGGGATAGTCCGCGCCGGACAGATCGGTGGTTGCCGAAGTGAACTGGGACAGCGAGTACGGCGACGGGAAAAACGCATCGCGCTCGGCCGGGTCGGGGCTGGGCTGACGGCTGGGCTCTGACGTGTTCATGCGGACCTCCTGCGGAAGAGAGTGGTCACCTTAGCCAGAGCGATGCGTACGCACGATGAGGGATTTCCCCAATGCGATCAGGCAGGGGGCGCTTGCTGAACCCGCTGGTAGGCGTCGTCCAGCATTGCCAGGAAAGCCTGTCGCTGCGCGGCATCAAGCACCACCGCGCGTTCGAACGCATCCACGCTCGCACTCCAGTCCGCCAGTGTGTCGTCGTTGTAGAGGGCCTGATGCCGTTCCCATGCTCCGCCTGCCTTCAGGTACAGCCACTTGTCGAACAAGTGCAGCGGGCTGCCGTTGTCCAGTCGCAGGGGGCGGGTGGTCCTGGTGTGGGCCAGCACGCTGCGCAGCGCAGGTGAATCGTGAAGCTGGCCTGCCCAGACGTGGTTGCCAAGATGTTGCTCGGCAAAGCGCAGGATCGCTTGGTGATCATCCTCCAACCCGGCCTCGTAGAGTGCCTGCGGCACCCGCAGGTGCCGGCGATCGAACAGCCACTTCAGTACCAGCGTTGCCGCCTGCGGGGTGGTGTTGTGTTCATTGCCAGGGTCGAAATCATGATGGCCGATGAACTCGCGGTCCTCATGCAGATTGAGCTGGATGGTGTCCACGCGCTGCCTGCGCTTGCAGAACCAGAGCTTGATGTCGACGTCCCCGGTAAGTGGCTTTTCAAAGTAGGCGGTGTCGCCGAATTCTTCCAACCGGCCGTTGAAGTACGCCAGGCAGTCCTGGAGTGTGGCTGATGGCTGCACGTATCCGTCCCAGAAGCCTTCGGGCTTTGGCGGATTGCCCTTGGGCCGGCGACTGAACAGGGTGGCGGACTTGAAGTGGCTCAGCAGGCTGCCACGCGCTCCGACGGTGGGCGGATAGAAGCGATCATTGATGATGTCGAAGGCAAAGTAGAACTCCATGTCGTGGAGCTTGTCCTTGACCGATTTCTGCCCCTGGTTCGCGCTGATCGTGGTCGGGGGCTTGCCGATACCGTGCTGCGCGAACCATGCCTGCAGATGAGCATCCGAGCCCTTGCTGCCGAGCAGCTCGACCAGTGTTGAGATATGCATTCCATTGCCTCGTTGTCGGTGGCCCGGTCGGGAAAGCGCGGGCCATGGTTGCTGTATGTCGTGCGCTACTTCGCCGGCAGAGGATGAGCCTCCATATCCTCATGCAGGATGCGGCGAAGTTCGACGATGGCCGGCGTGGCTTCCTGCACGCTGTGACCGGACACGATCACCTTTTCCGAGACGGCCTTCGGCAGGTGCGAGCTCCAGTAGGGGACCAGTCCATCGTCGGTCTTTTCCAGAGGACCTTCAGCCTGGGTGCGCGCGATGATCGAGTGGTAACGCACCTTCGGCGATATCGGCAGATCGGCCACGGCCTTGACGAAGGCATCGTCCTTGTCCAGGTTCTGGATGCTGTTCATCTGGTAGCCGTGCTTGTCATCGTTGCGCTCGACCTTGCCGTCGTTTGCCAATGTCGCGACATCCTCCAGCACGGTCAGCGGCAGGCGCACGAAGCGGCCGAGCCAGCGCCCCAGCCGCGTGCCGGCAACATCGGTGCCGCGATGGGGGGTAGCGATGAACACCACCCGTGAGATTTCCGGTTCCGGCTGGAATGTCAGCACCGGCGCGCCCTTCGTACGCAGCAGTTCGCGCTGCGCCGGGGTCATCTGCGCAGTCGCCAGCAGGGTGTCGACCAGATGGTCGCCGGAGGAGGACACCATCAGCCGCGAAATCACCCCGCCCATGCTGTGCGCGACCACCACCATGTCGTGCGATGCGAGCGCCTTGCCGGTTGGGTCGAAGTGCTGCAGTGCCTCGTGCAGGATCCGCCGGATCTCATCGTGGCTGAGAGCGATCGGCATGTTGGTCGGGTAGTAGAACTGCCAGATCTGGAAGTCGCCGCGGATCTCATCGTCACGCATCAGTTCGTTGGCCACGTTGACCCACGCCTCCGGGCTGCTGGCCAGGCCATGGATCATCAGCAGCACGCGGCGGTCCGGATCGTACGGCTGCATCATGAACAGATGCGGCTTGTCGATACCGCCCTTGCCGCCGAACAGCGTACGCAGTGATTGCCGGCTGAAGTTGGAGCGGGCCAGCCACAGCGCGTAACCGGCGGTGAAGTTCGCCGCCAGTGGCACCTGCTCGCCGTGCAGTTCCACCACCGCTACCTGATACGGGTCGTGGATCTCCAGTTCCGGCTCGTCGTCGTGCAGCACTTCCCACAGGTTGTTGCCGGAAAAACGCAATAGCACGGTCATCGACGGCGACGGCATCTCGCTCCAGTCGCGCTCGGCCGTCGTTGCGGTACCAGCGGCGGCGGCCGCCAGGCCGGTGCTGGCCGGGTCTGCCATCACCGCCACCAGTTCGGCGCCGAAGCCATCGCGGCGATGCACGCTGCGCAGGGTGCCGGTGAAGGACATCGATGCGGCCGGTACCAGTTCGATCGGCTCGCGCGTGTCCGCTACCGCGCCATCGTCGGCAGGCGCCAGTACGAAGGTCCAGCGTCCCAGCTGGAACCTCCCGTTGTCATTGCGCACCTGCTTGCTCGAATACGCGTCGAACAGCAGCACGGCTGATTCCTGCACGGCCAGGTTGTAGTAGTCGCGCACCTGGGTCTGGCGGTCTTCGAAGCCACGCTGGTTCGCGGTGCGTTCGGTGAAGAACAGATATGCATAGGATTGCCGCGCGATCTGCATCCACGCATCCAGGCGCGGCTGGAAGGTCGGGTCAGGCGGGGCGGTCGCGGCCTTGCTGCGGGCCACCGACGCCGACTCGCGCTTCGGCGCCGGCATCGTCATCGCGTACTGCACCCACAGTTCGGCCAGCGCCGAGCGCTTGTCTTCCTCGCGGACGACGATGCTGCCCTCCATCGCCTCGATGCAGGGCAGGCCGGGCTTGGCACAGGCGCCCTCGTCCAGCCCAGCCACGCGCAGGGTCTCCATGGTGGCCGCGCTGAGCTTGCCGCTGGTGAGAATGTCACCGCGCTTGAGCGCGATGTACTGTCCTGGCGTGACCGTGCCCACCTGCACCGATGGGCCGAACTGGCGCAGCGTCGCGCACCCGCTCAGGGCGAGCAGGGCAACGAGGACGAAGGTGGTGCGGATGACGCCGATGCCTGTTCTTGCCATGTGAACTCCCTGCGCTGGCGCCACTCTAGCGGCAGGCGTGTCAACGCGGAAGCAGGCCTGCGGAAGCGCCGGACCGTGCCCGGCGAACCCCGCCTGTCAGCCGGTCTCCCCGCAGATCATCCCTCGATCAGGCAGGTCACCGCAGCCGAATAACCTTCGTAGTCGTCACCGGCACCCACATGCAGCGTGTGCGTGGCATCAATCTTCTTGAGGTAGGAAGGCGCTTCGGTCTCGGCCGCGTCGTTGACCGTCGTCACTCCCCAGGATCGGGCCAAACGCTGGTGATCGACGCCCTGCAGATACACATGCAGGCTCTTGTAAGGCTTGGAAATACTCACATCCGCGCTGGCCACGGTTCCACCGAACAGCGCCACCGGCTTGCCCTTGGGCTCGAACACGCTGCCGGGGTCGCGGCTCAGGCCGGCGGCATGGAATGCCTGCTCCACCTGCGCTTCAGTGAAATCGGAACCCGCCTTGCAGGCCAGCAGAGTTTCCAGCGCGGTGGTGCTGGTTGCCGGAGGTGCGGCAACAGCGGCGGTTGTCAAGGGCAGGCCCAGCATCAGGGCGATAAGCGGCTTGTTCATTGCAGGTCCTTCTGTATGTCGCGGAGCAGCGGAGGCGCCGGCACCAAGTCCGGGAAGACAGGCTGAAGTGTGGGGCAGGGCAGCGTTGTCGGCTAGGCCCCCTCGCTGGGCTGCCAAGCGATTCTCCGATCAAGGGCATCCAAGGCCAGTTGCGCCCACTGGCGGACCTCTTCCAACGGATGCTGCAGCTCAGCCCGCAGGGTCGGGCTGACCGTGCTGTCGCCTGATTCGCCGAGCAGTTCCAGCAGCTTTCCGCGCGAGTAACCATCATCCACGGCCGGCAGCCGGGCAAGCAGGTGGGGCACCGCAATGGCCGCGGCCGGGCGAAGACCCCAGTAGGCGTCTTCGAAGGTTGCTGGATCCTGATCCAGGATCTGGTCGAGCCAGGAGACAACGTCGATTCTGTCGAGATCCATGGCGGCCCCTCCCGTAGCCAAGGATTACACCATCTGCACGCCAGAGGCGTCGGTTTCCACTGTGATCATTTCCACCAGTGCCCATAGGCCGGTGAACAGCACGCCGATCAAGAGCCAGCCCAACAACAGCGTGATCAGTAGTTGGCAGACCGCCCGTCCGTGGTAACCGGCATAGAAGTTGTGCACGCCGAAAATGCCCAGGAACAGGGCGAGCAGGATGTAGATGGCACGGTTCCTGGCGATAGGCGCGGATTGCGAAACCGGTGCCGCATAGACAGCGTCGCTTGGCTGCTGAGTGGCCGGTGGGGCAGCTGCATCGCAGGTCGGGCAGAGCGCCGGATCGCTGCGTGCCTTGCAGTTGCATTCGGAGCTGTTCATCAACGCCACGGTGCTTCTCCTTGTCGAGGCAGCGGTTCTGGACCTGATGCGGCCAACAAAAAAGCCAGACCCCAATCGACGGGAGATCTGGCTTTTCGTGCCCCGAAGGGCGGTACAAATGGTGGAGGTGGGCGGAATTGAACCGCCGTCCGAAGGCACTCCATCCCCAGCACTACATGCTTAGCTCACCGTTGAATCTCATCCCCGAGCAGCACGGTGTGCAAAGCGCACCCGGGAACCAGCCTGTTGTGTTCTTGTGCCGGACTGACAGGCAGCCGCCCAGCGCGATTCCATGATAATGACTCTACGCTGCGAGCATGGACACAAGCAGTTTCGAGGCTCCGCCTAAGTCGGCAGAAGGTCACGCACCGCAGTTTTTAGGCTGCGAGAGCGACCGGAGCGTAGTTGTCGTCGTTGGCAACTAGAGTTTTGCAGCTGGATTTACGAGGAAAGCTACCCCCTCGGCATGCGCCAGGCGACTTCACAACCCCCGTCGAAACCAATGCACCCCCGGTTTCTTCAAGTTCTGCAAGGTACGAGGCCTGTTCCGTGTCGCCACGGTCAGTACCTGCCCAACGCTGCGCATGCTACGCCAAAAAACCTGAACAGTCACCCGCTTCCGCAGGTCGCTTGCTAGCATCGGCGGTTCCGATAGTTGCCCAGGGAATGGACCGCATGCAGCTCGAAATCGCCGTGACCGACGCCCCCAGCCCGCAAGCACTGGAGCTGATTGCCGATGGCCTGGATCAGTTCAATCTGCAGGCGGCCGGCCATGCCGATCGACGCACCTTGGCCGTGCTGGCCACCGATCCGGCCAGCGGCGAAGTGGTGGGTGGCTTGAGCGGGCGCACCTCGCTGGGCCTGTTGTTCATCGACCTGTTCTACCTGCCGCCCGCACAGCGGGGTAATGGCCTGGGGTCGCAGATGCTTGCCGCTGCCGAAGAGGAAGCGCGCCGACGCGGCTGCCGTTCCGCCGTGCTCTACACCATTAGCTTCCAGGCGCCGGACTTCTATGTGAAGCATGGCTGGACCGTATTCGGCCAGGTCCCGTGCGATCCACCGGGGACTAGTCGCGTGTTCCTCAGCAAGGATCTCCGCGCGGCGTGAATGGCAGGCGTCGGCCGGTCGTCACGCCAATCCGCAACATGTTGTAGAGCTTCCGTCATAGCGGATTGCTAACGTCGTGGGCACGAATTTGCGACACACTGGCTACGACCATTCCAGCCAGAACAGATACGGAGACGGCCGGTGACCGAAGCAATGCAACAGCGCAGCCTGCGTCAGCTGGTTGGCCCGGTAGGGGCCGATTACCAGCGGCGGGCACTGCCGCCCGGCTGGGTCTGGGCGGTGCTGGCGGTGTTGTTGGCTGCAACCTGGGCAACCGAGTTGCCGGCCACGGCTGCAGCCGCGCTGATCGCCAGTGCGGTGGTGGTGCATTGGCCTCGGCGTGGCCGCTTCCATTGGCTGGGCTGGCGGCTGCCGGCCCTGGCGGTATTGGCCGCACTCCTGTGGGGTCCGGATGTACTGTCACAGTGGTTCGAACATGGCCTGGCCTTGACCCTGATGTCGCTGGCCAGTCTCAGTATTGGCGTGCACGTGTGGCAGTCGCGGCAACTGGCGCGGCAGCTGCAGGCCTCCGCCGACGCGCTGGACGACGCCCAGTTGCTGGCCCTGCTGCCCGTCGACGCCGCGCGGCTGGCGCAGCAGTGGCGTGCCGGTGATGATCGCCATGCCCCGGAGCTGTCGGTGGTGATGCACCTGGCGGTGATGCACGCGGCGCTGTCACCGCGTCTGCGCGGGCAGGGCATGCTGGCGGGTTGAGTCGTTGCCCGTAACGGTGGGCGATGCCCGCGCTGGGGCAGTCTGGCGCAAACCTTCGAAAGCCGACGGAGGTGCCGTGGGCTAAAGGACTGGCAGCACCTTGCGCAGATAGATCCGCTCGTGGCCCGGCGGGCAGTCGGGGAGCCGCCCGAACACTTCATAGCCCTGCCGCAGGTAGAAGTGTTCGGCCTGCCAGTCGAAGGTGTCGAGCATCACCCCGCACGCACCAACGTCACGGGCCTGGGTCTCGGCATCCGCCAACAGGCGCTGGCCGATGCCACGCCCGCGAAGTTCCGGGTCGACCCACAGGACATGCACCTGCAGCCAACCTGCGCAGACATCTGCAAGCAGTCCGCCGCGCAGTTCACCTTGTTCATCGCGCCAGGCCAGCCGGACCGGCACGTCTTCGAAGTGGAAACCGCTGCTGGCGCGGTTGAACGCAGACAACCGCGCGCACAGCTCGCGCGCGTCTTCAGCATTGGCCGCCGCAGGAGCGTCGGCGCGCTCCATCAGGCGTCGCGGTTGCCGCGACGCATTACCCGCTGCTTCTCGATCGCCCAGTCACGATCCTTGGCGGCATCGCGCTTGTCGTGGGTCTGCTTGCCCTTGGCCAGCGCCACTTCCAGCTTGATCTTGTTCTTGCTCCAGTACATGGCGGTGGGCACGATCGTGTAGCCATCACGCTCGACCTTGCCAACCAGCTTGTCGATCTCGCTCCGGTGCAGCAGCAGCTTGCGCTCGCGCCGGTCGTTGGCCACCACGTGGGTGGAGGCCTGGATCAGCGGGGTGATCTGCGCGCCGATCAGGAAGATCTCGCCGTCCTTCACATAGGCGTAGGCGTCGACGATGTTGCCGCGGCCAGCGCGGATCGACTTCACTTCCCAGCCCTGCAGGGCCAGGCCGGCTTCGAAGCGGTCTTCGATGTGGTACTCGTGACGGGCACGCTTGTTCAACGCGATGGTCTTGTTGGCCGTCGCGCTCTTTGCTTTATCCTTGCCGGTGTTCTTGCTCATTTCCGTATTGTCTCCGATTCGGGCCCGCCCGGTCGATTGCCGAAGCGTCCTGTATTCATGCCTACTATCCGCCGCAGTGCCCTGGTCGAACATTCGGCCGCGCGCATGTTCGATCTGGTCAACGACGTCCAGGCCTATCCGCGCCGCTTCCGCTGGTGCTCCGACGCCCGCATCCTCGAGCAGGGCGAAGACCGGCTGGTCGCTCGCCTGGACCTGGGCCTGGGTTCGTTCAGCACCTGGTTCCAGACCGAAAACACCCTGCAACGCCCGCACAGCATCGACATGCAGCTGCGCGAGGGGCCGTTCAAGCAACTGCACGGCCGCTGGGAATTCCACGCCCTGGCGGAAGATGCCTGCAAGGTCACCCTCACCCTGGACTTCGAGCCGAGTTCACGCCTGCTGGGTCCGGCGCTGGCCATCGGCTTCCAGGGATTGGCCGATCGCATGGTCAACGATTTCGTCCGCGTCGCCGACGAGGGCTGAACGATGATCGAGGTCGAGGTCGTGCTGGCTTGGCCACAACAGGTGCTGTCGCGCCGGCTGCAGCTGGAGGAGGGGACGACCGTGGCTGATGCCGTGGCAGCGGCCCGGCTCGAAGGCAGTGCCGACTGTCCTGCCGCCGCCGTGCATGGCGTACTGGCGCAGCCGCATCAGGTGCTGCTGGATGGTGATCGTGTGGAGCTGCTGCGTGGCCTGCAGGCCGACCCGAAGGACAACCGCCGGCGACGCGCGCGCGGCGGTTGATCTCCAAGGCCCGTCCGGAGGACGGGCAGGGTGGCTCAGCGGCCGCCCTTCTTCTTCTTGTCCTTCGGCAGATTGCGGCCGAACTGGCGCACGGTCTGCTGGGCAAGGGCCTTGTCGTTGGCCGGGAAGTAATCGCCATCCCAACGGGTGACCACATCATTTTCGAAGTACACGACGAAATTCTTCACGTCGGTACGGCCCAGGCGGTTCACGCGTTCGGTCGAGGTGTAGTCCCAACGCTGGGCATGGAACGGATCCGGCACCGACGGGGTGCCCAGCAGGGCAGTGACCTGCTGCTTGCTCTGCCCGACCTGCAGTTTGGCAACGGCATCTTCCCGGATCAGGTTGCCCTGGTAGATGGGTTGCTTGTAGATGATGCCGCACCCGGTGGTGGACAAGGCGACGGCGGCGACCAACAGGAGATTGCGCATCGGGACTGGCGGTTGGGGAAATCAATCCGATGATACACTCCCGGCGTGCCACCGCGACCCAATCCGAGGCAGCTGGCGCTAAATCGCCAATGAACGGAGACCTATGGAAACCCACGACCTGCGTAAAGTCGGCCTGAAGGTGACCCATCCGCGGATGCGGATCCTGGCGCTGCTCGAGCAGCGCAATGCCCAGCACCACATGACCGCCGAAGACATCTACCGCCAGCTGCTGGAGCATGGCGATGAGATCGGCCTGGCCACGGTGTACCGGGTGCTGACCCAGTTCGAGGCCGCCGGCCTCGTGCTCAAGCACAATTTCGAAGGCGGCCAGGCCGTCTACGAACTCGACCGCGGCGGCCACCACGACCACATGGTCGATGTGGACAGCGGCAAGATCATCGAGTTCGAAAGCACCGAGATCGAAGACCTGCAGCGCAAGATCGCTGCCGACCACGGCTACGAGCTGGAAGAGCACTCGCTGGTGCTGTACGTGCGCAAGAAGCGCAAGTAAGCCCCGCAGCCAGCTGATTGCGACGAAACCCCGGGCATGCCCGGGGTTTTTGTTTGTCTGGCCTCAGCGTCGCGGTAGATCCACGCCATGCGTGGGTGGCCCCATCAGGACGTCCAGATCCACCGCCTCGGCCATCGCCCGGTTCCCCGCATCGCCCGGGTGCAGGTGGTCACCGGAGTCGTAGGCAGCCGCCATCCGTGAGGGATCGGCCGGATCGCGCAGGGCCGCGTCGAGGTCGATCACCGCGTCGAACGGGCTGTCCGTGCGCAGCCAGGCGTTGAGCTGCTGGCGCAGGGTGTCCTTGTCCGCGGCGTAGTAGTCGTCCAACGGGGTGCCGGGCAGGGCGCCGGCAAACGGGGGCAGGGTCGCGCCGAGGATGCGCAGGCCGCGTGCGTGGGCGCGCTGGGCCAGGTCGCGGTAGCCGGCCTGCAGCTCGGCCAGGCTGGGCCGGGCCTGCGCGCGGGCAAAGGCCGTGCCCGGCCAGCTGATGTCGTTGATGCCGATCAGCACGATCACACTGGCGACACCGGGCTGGTCGAGCACGTCACGCTGGAAACGCTTGCGGGCCGATTCGCCCATGCCATCGCGCAGCAGGCGACCGCCGGATATGCCGGCATTGACCACCGCTACACCTTCTGGTGCCAGCCGCGCGGCGAGGTGATCGGTCCAGCGCTGGTCCTGGTCGAGGCTGGCGGTGGCGCCATCGGTGATCGAATCGCCGATCACCACCACGCTGCGCGCGATGGCCGGGGCCTCGACGTCGATAGCCGACAGGAGCAGGCGGGCCGTGGTGCTGCTGGCGTCGTGCAGCGCGGGCCGTTGATGCTGGTCGCCTGGCGCAATCCAACTGGTCTGCCGCCCTTCCCAATGGAAGGTCTGCAGCGGCGTGCGGTCGGGCAGGTAAACGCTGACCTGCACCGCCTGCTGATCAGCGGTGGGAAGGGACAGCGGATCGCTCAGGCGGTCCTGCCCAGGCGCAATCACGACCCCGGGCTGGCCGTCGAAGCGCAGCGGCTGCGGCGTGTCCCCCGTATGGGCGGCGATGCTGGCAGCGCCGATCCGCAAAGGTTGGGTGCCGTAGGCATTGCTCAGCCGGACCCGCAGGCGCGACCCGCCCAGGCTGATGCGAGCGCTCTGGCGGAAGGTCTGGTCCTGCAGTTGGCCGGGAATGAAGGTAGGGAACAGGAAATCGCTGCCCCACACCGGCTGCGGGCTGGCTTGCCAGCTGGCGACCCAGTGCGGGGCAGGTGACGCAGCGGCGGCGCCGGACAAGGCAAGCAGGGCGGTAGCGGTCAGTTGGCTCAGGCGATTCATCGGGATGACCTGGTGGGAGGGACGGTCATGGTGCGTCCAGGG
>NZ_JBFRFE010000015.1:0-17250 GCF_052114665.1 Stenotrophomonas sp. 2YAF22
GGGTCAGCAGGCCGACCAGATGGCCGCCAAGGATGGCGAGGATACCGATGTGGAAGCAGTTGCTGCCGATCCGCATGCCCTTGTCCGACAGCATCTGGCTGGAACCGGTGCGCCAGGTGTACATGGCCTTGTCATAGCGCGCCCAGCTGCCGATCAGCAGCACCGCCACGGCAATGTACGGGTAGTACTGGAAGGCGAATTGATGCAGGTAGTAGTTCATGGCTGGACCTCACGATGCACAGGACGGGCCGGCGAGCGCGTCGGTGGCTTGCAGTCTTCAGCGGGCGCTTCGGCACCGAAACGCACCGCTTCCTCTTCCCACAACCGGTCCATCGCCTCGGCCGTATCGTCGCGGGGTTCCTCACTGGCGCGTTGCCGCAGCGCCTCCAGGTTGACCTTGCCGTCACCAGCTTCCACCAGGATCTCCAGCAGCGGCACGTGCGGCAGCTCACGCTCGGTGGCGCGCGCGGCCAGCATCCCGGCGATGTGGCCGATATGGTGCAGCCACTCGCGCGCTTCGGTCTCCGGCTGGTGGGCCAGGAACTCCAGCAGCAGCGGCAGGTAGTCCGGCAGCTCACGGGCATCCAGTTCGAAGCCGTTGCGGCGGTAGGTCTCCACCAGGTCCACCATGGCCTGGCCACGGTCACGCGATTCGCCGTGGATGTGTTCAAACAGCAGCAGGCTCATCGAGCGGCCACGGTCGAAGGTCGCCAGCCAGGCGGCCTGCGCATCCAACGGATCGCTGTCCAGCAACTGCTGTACGAAACCACGCAACTGCCTGCGCCGCGCCGGTGTCAGTGCCGCCTCATCGCACGCCGCCAGCAGTTCCTCGCCGTGCTGCCACAGTTCGTCGCGGGGGTAGTCCAGCAGCACCCCCACCAGCTTCAGTACGCTCATCACACCACCTCCTTGCGGCGGTGGTTCGGGCCGTTGTTCACCACGAAGCTGGTGCTCTTGCGCTGCCCGAACAGGTCGGCCGGGCTGTCGCCGTTGCAGCCGTTGCCGAATGTGAAACCRCAGCCGCCGCGCTCGCCGAAGGCATCGTTGGCGTACTCGCGGTGTGCGGTCGGAATCACGAAACGGTCCTCGTAGTTGGCAATGGCCAGGTAGCGGTACATCTCTTCAACCTGGGCCACGGTCAGCCCGGTCTGGTCCAGCACCGCCGTGTCTTCCACGCCGTCCACGTTCTTGGCCCGGCGCCAGGCGCGCATCGCCATCAGGCGTTCCAGCGCACGCACCACCGGCGCCTCGTCACCGGCCGTCAGCATGTTGGCCAGGTAGCGCACCGGAATGCGCAGCGAGGCCACGTCCGGCAACTCGCCGCTCATGCCGATGCGGCCACGCTCGGCGGCCGACTGGATCGGCGACAACGGTGGCACATACCAGACCATCGGCAGCGTGCGGTATTCCGGGTGCAGCGGCAGGGCCAGCTTCCAGTCGATGGCCATCTTGTAGACCGGCGACTGCTTGGCCGACTCCAGCCAGCTGTCCGGAATGCCTTCTGCACGTGCGGCAGCAATCACCGCCGGGTCATGCGGGTCCAGGAAGATGTCCAGGTGGGCCTGGTACAGATCCTTCTCGGCGGCCACCGATGCGGCTTCGGCAATGCGGTCGGCGTCGTACAGCATCACGCCCAGGTAGCGGATGCGGCCGACACAGGTTTCCGAACATACCGTCGGCTCACCCATCTCGATGCGCGGGTAGCAGAAGATGCACTTCTCCGACTTGCCGCTCTTCCAGTTGTAATAGATCTTCTTGTACGGGCACGCCGACACGCACATGCGCCAGCCACGGCACTTGTCCTGGTCGATCAGCACGATGCCGTCTTCCTCGCGCTTGTAGATCGCGCCCGACGGGCACGCCGACACGCACGCTGGGTTCAGGCAGTGCTCGCACAGGCGTGGCAGGTACATCATGAAGGTCTTTTCGAAGGCGCCGTAGATCTCCTTCTGTACTTCATTGAAGTTGTAGTCGCGCGAGCGCTTGCTGAACTCCGAGCCCAGAATCTCCTCCCAGTTCGGGCCCCACTCGATCTTCTGCATGCGCTCGCCACTGATCAGCGAGCGCGGCCGTGCGGTCGGCTGGTGCTGGCTGTCCTTGGCGGTGTGCAGGTTCTGGTAGTCGAAGTCGAACGGCTCGTAGTAATCGTCGATCTGCGGCAGGTCCGGGTTGGCGAAGATCTTGGCCAGCATCCGCCAGCGACCGCCAGCGCGTGGCACCAGCTTGCCGCTGCCGGTACGCACCCAGCCGCCGTTCCACTTCTCCTGGTTCTCCCATTCCTTCGGATAGCCGATGCCCGGYTTGGTTTCAACGTTGTTGAACCAGGCGTACTCGACACCCTCGCGCGAGGTCCAGACGTTCTTGCAGGTGATCGAGCAGGTGTGGCAGCCGATGCACTTGTCCAGGTTCAGCACCATCGCGATCTGTGCACGGACCTTCATCACACCACCTCCTTGGCCATTGCAGGAACACTTTCACCGGTCGCTCCTGCGCGTCCTGCGCCCGCGACACTCGAACTTCCCTGTTCATCGTCCAGCCAATCCACCTTGTCCATCTTGCGCACGATCACGAACTCGTCGCGGTTGGTGCCGCAGGTGCCGTAGTAGTTGAAACCGTAGGCCAGCTGCGCGTAACCGCCGATCATGTGGGTCGGCTTGAGCACGATGCGGGTCACCGAGTTGTGGATGCCGCCGCGGGTACCGGAAATCTCCGAACCCGGCACGTTGATGATGCGTTCCTGGGCGTGGTACATCATCGCCATGCCCGGCATCACGCGCTGGCTGACCACCGCACGTGCGGCGATCGCGCCGTTGACGTTGAACAGCTCGATCCAATCGTTGTCGACAATGCCGGCACTGCGCGCGTCGTCCTCGCTGATCCACACGATCGGGCCACCGCGCGACAGCGTCTGCATGATCAGGTTGTCGCTGTAGGTACTGTGGATGCCCCACTTCTGGTGCGGGGTGATCCAGTTCAGCACGATCTCCTTGTTGCCGTTCGAGCGCTGGTTGAGCAGCGGCTCGATGGTGCGGGTGTTGACCGGCGGCCGGTAGCTCATGAAGGCCTCACCGAAGTCGATCATCCACTCGTGGTCCTGGTAGAACTGCTGGCGACCGGTCACCGTGCGCCACGGAATCAGCTCGTGCACATTGGTGTAGCCGGCGTTGTAGCTGACGTTGTCGTCTTCCAGCCCGGACCAGATCGGCGAAGAGATGATCTTGCGTGGCTGCGCCTGGATGTCACGGAAGCGGATCGCCTCGTGTTCCTTGCCCACCGCCAGATGGGTGTGCTCGCGGCCGGTGAAGCCGCCCAGCGACTCCCAGGCCTTCACCGCCACATGGCCATTGGTTTCCGGGGCCAGGTGCAGGATCACTTCGGCCGCGTCGATCGCGGTCGAGATGGCCGGCCGCCCCTGGCTGACGCCCTCCTCGTGCACGGTGTGGTTCAACTTGCCGAGGAATTCCACCTCGTGCTTGGTATCCCAGTTCATGCCCTTGCCACCATTGCCGTGCTTGTCCAGCAGCGGCCCCAGCGAGGTGAACTTGCGATACAGGTTCGGGTAATCGCGTTCCACCACCGTCATCGACGGCATGGTCTGGCCGGGGATGGCCTCGCACTCGCCCTTCTTCCAGTCGGCCACGCCGAACGGCATGCCCAGCTCGTTGGGGGTGTCGTGCAGGGTAGGCACCAGCACCAGATCCTTCTCAACGCCCAGCACGCCGGGCGCCATCTCGCTCACGGTGCGCGCAACCTCCTTGAAGATGTCCCAGTCACTGCGCGATTCCCACGCCGGGTCCACCGCCTTCGACAGCGGATGGATGAACGGATGCATGTCCGAGGTATTGAGATCGTCCTTCTCGTACCAGGTGGCGGTGGGCAGCACGATGTCCGAGTACAGTGCGGTGGTGCACATGCGGAAGTCCAGCGTCACCAGCAGATCCAGCTTGCCTTCCGGCGCCTCGTCGCGCCACCTCACCTCCTCCGGCTTCACTGCGCCCATCTCGCCCAGGTCCTTGCCCTGCAGGCCGTGGCGGGTGCCCAGCAGGTGCCGCAGCATGTACTCATGGCCCTTGCCCGAAGAGCCCAGCAGGTTCGAGCGCCAGATGAACATCATCCGCGGGTGGTTCTGGATGGCATCCGGGTCGGCGAAGGCGAAGTCCAGCGAACCGTCCTTGAACTTGCCCAGTGCGTAGTCGGCAGGTGCCACGCCAGCCGCTTCGGCTTCGCGCACCAGCTGCAGTGGGTTGCGGTCCAGCTGCGGCGCACTTGGCAGCCAGCCCATGCGCACCGCGCGCAGGTTCAGGTCGGCCAGGCTGCCGCTGTACTTGCTGGCGTCGGCCAGCGGTGACAGCAGTTCGTCCACCTGCAGCTTCTCGTAACGCCACTGCCCGGTGTTGAAGTAGAAGAACGACGTACCGTTCATGTGCCGCGGCGGCTTGCTCCAGTCCAGGCCGAACGCCAGCGGCTGCCAGCCGGTCTGCGGGCGCAGCTTTTCCTGGCCCACGTAGTGCGCCCAGCCGCCGCCGGTCTGGCCCACGCAACCGCACATGATCAGCATGTTGATCAGGCCGCGGTAGTTCATGTCGTTGTGGAACCAGTGGTTCATGCCGGCACCGACGATGATCATCGAGCGGCCATGGGTCTTGTCGGCGGTACGCGCGAACTCGCGGGCGATCTCGATCACTTCCCCGCGCGACACGCCGGTGATGCGTTCCTGCCAGGCGGGCGTGCCCGGCACGTTCTCATCGAAGCTCCTGGCGACGTTGGCGCCGCCGAAACCGCGGTCCACGCCGTACTGCGCAAGCAGCAGGTCATACACCGTCGCCACCAGCGTCTGGCTGCCATCATCCAGCGCCAGGCGACGTACCGGAATGTTGCGATCCAGTACTTCCTCGGCCGGGGCGGCGGTCCAGCCGTCACTCTCGATGCCACCGAAATACGGGAAGCTGACCGCCTCGATGCCATCGTTGGCCTCGGACAGGCTCAGGCGCAGGCGCGTCGCCGCACCGTTGCTGGCCTTCTCCTCGATGTTCCAGCGCCCCTTCTCACCCCAGCGGAAACCGATCGAACCGTTCGGCACCACGATCTGGCCACTGGTCTCGTCGTAAGCGAGGGTCTTCCAGTCCGGGTTGTTGGCTTCGCCCAACCCTCCCAGCTCACTGGCACGCAGGAAACGGCCGGCCACCAGGCGGCCATCGGCGCGGCGCTCCAGGCGCACCAGCATCGGCATGTCCGAGTACTGGCGGCAGTAGTCCTGGAAGTACTGCGACGGCGAATCCACATGGAACTCGCGCAGGATCACGTGGCCGAAGGCGAACGCCAACGCGGCGTCGGTGCCCTGCTTGGGGTGCAGCCAATGATCGGTCAGCTTGGCCAGCTCGGAATAGTCCGGGCAGATCGAGACCGTCTTGGTGCCGTTGTAGCGGGCCTCGGTGAAGAAGTGCGCATCCGGCGTGCGCGTCTGCGGTACGTTCGAGCCCCAGGCGATGATGTAGCGGCTGTTGTACCAGTCGGCCGATTCGGGAACGTCGGTCTGCTCGCCCCAGATCTGCGGCGAGGCCGGCGGCAGATCGCAGTACCAGTCGTAGAAGGAAAGGCAGGCGCCGCCCAGCAGCGACAGGTAACGCGCGCCGGCGGCGTAGGACACCATCGACATCGCCGGAATCGGCGAGAATCCGACCACGCGGTCCGGCCCATACTGCTTCACGGTGTACAGGTTGGAAGCCGCGATGATCTCGTTGGCCTCTTCCCAGTTCAGCCGCACGAAACCGCCCATGCCGCGCCGGGTCTTGTACGAGCGCGCCTTTTCCTTGTCCTCCACGATGCTGGCCCAGGCATCCACCGGCCCCTGGGTCCTGCGTGCTTCGCGCCACAGGCGCAGCAGCGTGCCGCGGATCAGCGGGTACTTCAGGCGGTTGGCGCTGTACAGGTACCAGGAATAGCTGGCGCCACGCGGGCAGCCACGCGGCTCGTGGTTGGGCAAGTCCGGGCGYGTGCGCGGGTAGTCGGTCTGCTGGGTTTCCCAGGTGACCAATCCGTTCTTGACGTAGATCTTCCAGCTGCACGAACCGGTGCAGTTCACCCCGTGGGTGGAGCGCACGATCTTGTCGTACTGCCAGCGCTGCCGGTAGCTGTTCTCCCAGTCACGGCCTTCGCTCTTGGCAAACCCATGGCCATCGGCAAAGGGCTGGGGGTCACGCTTGAAGAACTGCAAGCGATCAAGAAAATAACTCATCGGGGGTCTCCCTTTGCGGACATCTGCATCGTGGCTGTGTGTGTCATCTGGCTGCGGTGCGTTTTCATGTCAGCAGGGCGTCTCAGCGCCACGCCGGTAGTACCACCACCAGGTCACGGCCAGGCAGGTGACATAGAAAACGACGAACCCGTACAGCGCCATATCGGGGCTGCCGGTCAACGTGATCGAAGAGCCATAGCTCTTGGGAATGAAGAAGCCGCCGTAGGCACCGATCGCACCAGAGAAGCCCACCACCGCAGCCGACTCGATGCTGGCCTGGTGCGCCGACGCGGCCTTGCCTTCAGCGTTGGCCCCTGCCGACAGGCGCTCATGCAGCGTGCGGAAGATCACCGGGATCATGCGGAAGGTGGTGCCGTTGCCGATGCCACTGAGCACGAACAGCGCCATGAAGCTGAAGAGGAAGCCGTAGAAGTTGCCGCCCTGGCCATCGCTGGGCAGGAAATGCAGCACGCCGAACACCGCTGCGATCATCAGCGCGAACACCCAGAACGTCAGCCGCGCACCACCCCAGCGGTCGGCCATGCTGCCGCCCACCGAGCGCATCAGCGCACCCAGCAACGGGCCGATGAAGGCGTAGGCCAAGGGGTTCACGGCGGGGAACTGGCTCTTCACCAGCATCGGGAAGCCAGCAGAGAAGCCGATGTAGGAACCGAAGGTGCCGATGTACAACCAGCACATCAGCCAGTTGTGCTTGCGGCGGAAGATCACCGCCTGCTCGGCGAACGAGGAACGCGCGCTGGTCAGGTCATTCATGCCGAACCAGGCCGCCACCGCGCAGAACGCAATGGYCGGCACCCAGATGAAGCCGGCATTCTGCAGGTACAGCGGTGCACCGCCCTCCACCACCGGCTGCGGCGCACCACCGAGGGCACCGAATACGCCCACCGTGATCACCAGCGGAATCACCGCCTGGGCCACCGACACCCCGACATTGCCCAGGCCGGCATTCAGGCCCAGCGCCAGGCCCTGCTTCTGCTTGGGATAGAAGAAGGAGATGTTGGACATCGACGAGGAGAAGTTCGCCCCACCAAAGCCGCACAGGATCGCGATCACCACGAACACCCAGTACGGCGTGGCCGGGTTCTGCACCGCAAAGCCCAGCCAGATCGTCGGGGCCAGCAGCGACGCAGTGGACAGCGCCGTCCAGCGGCGACCGCCAAAGATCGGAATCACGAACGAATAGAAGATGCGCAGCGTCGCGCCGGACAGGCTGGGCAGTGCCACCAGCCAGAACAACTGATCGGTGCTGAAGCCGAAGCCGATCTTCGGCAGGCTGATGGTCACCGCCGAGAACAGTACCCAGACCGAGAAGGCCAGCAGCAGCGAGGGAATGGAGATGACCAGGTTGCGGGTGGCGACCCGCTTGCCGGTGCGCTCCCAATAGCCGGGATCTTCCGGCGTCCAGTCGCTGATGACGCGACCGGGACTGGCAGTGCTGCGGACAACAGGATCGCTACCGACGGTCATACATGGCTCCAAGGCTGTGGAATGACGTGGGTACTGCTTTCAAGTTGTAACCCGTCGTCATGCAGCCATTAGGCCGTGCAGCAGCAACGACGGGGTTGATCTGGATCAATCAGGGGCGGGTTTTCAGCCTACCCCTGACAAATGTCAAACCGGTGACGCGGAACCGCGGCGGGTCACGCCACGCTGGCGCACGCTGTCGCGCACATCCACATCGAACTGCAGTTGCAGCGTGGTGCCGTCGTCCAGATACAGCGCAAAGGCCAGGCCATCGCGGCATGGCAGGCGCCCGGCCAGGTCCTCCACGGAAGACCGGGGCAATACCAGGCGGCAATCGGTGCCGCTGTCGAGCAGCACGGCCGATTCGCCACCGTGCAGCGAAACGGCGGTACCCCAACCACCACTGCCGCCGAACCGGGTCAGGTTCTCCACCGTTTCACCGGCCAGCAGCCGGGCCAGTTCGGCCTCGTCCAGGCGCAGACGCATTGTCTGTCCTTGCAACTGCACCTTCATGAGGCAACGTCCTCCCATTGGGTGGGGGTATTGCAGTTGATCAGGGCGCTTTCATCAGCGTGGGCCAGGCGCAGGCTCTGCGCATCCAGCCGGTGTTGCAAGGCCTGCAGGGAACGCGGGCCGAGGGGATCGTGGATCATGTTTTCGAGGATCGTGCGACTTTCATTGTCCACATTAAACAGCATCGGAAGCGGATGCCCGTCAAAGATCGTGCAAGCGCTGCGATGCCCGTCACGCAATTGCTGCAGCAGATCCGGGGTCAAGCGCGGCGTATCCACCGGAACTACCCAGGCCGGGCCATCGGGCATCTGCATCGCCACGCTGAACAGGCCTCCCAGCGGCCCGCAACGCGTGATCTGGTCGGGTATGCCACCGAAGGCAGGGTAACGCCCGCTCACCCAGACCCGGTCTGCCCCGGCCAGCCGCAAGGTGCCGCGCATGTGCTCCAGCAGGGTGCGCCCCTGCCAGGGCAGCAATGCCTTGTCGCGGCCCATCCTGCTGGACAGGCCGCCGGCCAGAAGGATGCCGGCAATGGGCGTTGTCACGCGGGAAACCCGACCACGCCATACGTGGCCGCTCCTGTCGGGCGCGAGGGGAAGGCGCCATCCACGCGTGGAGTAACCGTGCAGGTACGCCTCAGTAGAGCCACGCCATGCGTGGCTGCGTCTGCCAAGCGTGAGGGGAAGGCGCCATCCACGCATGGCGTGGATCTACTGGCGTCAGTGGTGCTCATGGGCCGGTTCACTGTCGGCGTGGCACAGCGTGCAGCCTTCGCTCCACTCGCTGTCGCCGTCCTCGTAATGTTCCTGCTTCCAGATCGGGCACTGGTGTTTCACCGCCTCGATCAACTGCCGGCACGCGCGGAACGCTTCATCACGGTGCGGGCTGCCCGCAGCCACCACCACCGCCACATCGCCAATGCCCAAGCGGCCCTTGGCATGCGCCACATACAGCTTCAGCTTCGGCCCGAACGTCGCCTCGATCTCCGCCGCCAGGCGCTGGATCTCGTTCAGCACCAGCGGTTCGAACAGGTCATAGGTGATGCCGGTCACCGGCCGCCCCACATTGAAGTCGCGCACCTTGCCGATGAACACATCGATGCCGCCGAATGCCGGGTCGGACACCGCCGCGATGCCTTCGACCGGGTCGATGGCTCGCTGCGCACGGTCCACCACCTTTGCCGTCACGTTGCTGCTCATGGCTCAGCCCCCGCTCACCGGCGGCAGGATCGCCACCTTGCCATCGGCAGGCAGCGCCTCGTGGTCACGCAGCACGCGCTGCTGGTCGGCAAAGGCAGAATAGTCCAGCAACCCGGCGCGGAAACCGGGAAAGCGCACCGGCAGCAGCTCTCGCAGCGCCTGGCGCAGGTCGGCCACCGTGCCACCGGCCACCTCCAGCGCAATCTCGCGGCTGTCATCCAGATCAGAAAACGCACCGAACAACTGCAGATTCACCTGCTTCATCATGACTCCTGGGTTGCCAGCTGCAGCGGGTCCTGGTGGCCCCAGCCCTGCACGCGCACCGGTGTGCCGGCCGCGACGAGGTCCCCCTCGCCCTCCAGCACCACCCAGGCGTTGGCCTGCAGCATGGATTTCAAACGGAACGATTCCTGCCCGGACAGCACGCGCGCGCTCAAGCGCCCCTGCGCGTCCACGTCCACCCGCGCACGCGCGTGGAAGCGCAGGCCCGGCGGTTTGCGCACATCGGCCTGCAACGGCAGCTGCAGCAGCGGCTCTGCGGCCAGGCCCAGCAGGCGACGCAGCACCGGTTCAACGAAGAAACGCTGCCCCACCGCCGCCGACACCGGGTTGCCCGGCAGACCGAAATACAGCGCGCCATTGGGCAGCACTGCAAACAACAGTGGCTTGCCCGGGCGGATCGCCACCTTGTGGAACACGATGCGGGCGCCGCGGGCGCGCAGCGCATCGGGAATGAAGTCGTAGCGGCCGGCCGACACTGCGCCGGTGCTGATCAGCACCTTCGCACCCGCAGCCAGCGCGTCGTCCAGCACCGCATCGAAGGCAGCCACGTCATCGCCTACCGTGCCCTGCCACACCACCTCCGCACCGGCGGCCTGCAGGCGGCCGATCAGGTAGGGCCGGTTGCTGTCACGGATCTGTCCGGACTCCAGCGCCTGCGCCGCTTCGGTCACCAGCTCCTTGCCAGTGGCAATGACCGCGACCTTCGGCCGTGCCACCACCGCCACCTCGGCCACGCCGATGGCGTGCAGCAGAGTGCGTGCATTGATGTCCAAGGCCTGCCCGGCCTGCAGCACGCGCTCGCCTTCTTCCACGTCCTGTCCGCGCAGGCGCACGTTCTGGCCAGGTTTCACCCCGCTCTTCAACGCAATGCGGGTCGGGCGACCCTGCTCGCTGGCAAGGATCTCCACGTTCTCGATCGGCACCACCGTATCCAGCCCAAACGGCATGCGCGCGCCAGTCATGATTTCCCAGGCGCCGTCGCCGCCCTCGGCACCGGCGTCGCCCGCCGCCTGCCAGCCCTGCACCACAAATTCGGTATCGCTTTCGAACGGCGTGCCATTGGCGCGCAGCGCGAAGCCGTCCATCGCCGAGTTGTCGAACGGCGGCAACGACTGCCMGCTGATGATGTCCGTGGCCAGGATGCGTCCACCCGCCTCATGCAGCGGCAAGTGTTCGGCCGGCAGCGGCGTGGCGGCCTCCATCAGGTGCTGCAGCGCTTCGCTGTAGGCAATCATGCGTGGCCACCGCCATCGACCATCGCCAGCGCRTGGCCCAGCACCGGCGCCAGAATGTCCAGGCACTGCGCGGCCGCACRCGGGCTGCCCGGCAGCGCAAACACCAGCATGTCATCCAGCTGCACCACCTCGGCCCGGCTCAGCCAGGCCATCGGCGTGTGCTGCGCACTCAACGCGCGCACCATCTGCGCCAAGCCGTGCACCGGTCGCGCATTCAACGAACGCAGCGCCTCCGGGGTCAGGTCACGCGGGCCAAGCCCGGTGCCGCCGGTACACAGGCACAGGCGCACGCCCTCGCCCGCCAGCGCACGCAGGCGACCCGCAAGCGGTTCGATGCCATCGGGCAGTACCTCGGCAGCCACCACCTCGCCACCGAGCGTCTGCAGCCCGCTCACCAGCTTCGGGCCGGACTCGTCGGCATAGCTACCCTCACTGGCGCGATCGCTCAGGGTGATCACCGCGCAGGCCGCACCGTTCAGGCCCTTCGGCGGGCGCGGCCTGAAGCGCGCGCGCTCACCCTCGTCCATGCCGTCGGGATGCAGCCACAGGCCGCGCTTGCCGCCCTCCTTGAACAACAGGCGGATGCCCTCGATGCGCAGCGCCGGCTCCACCGGCTTGCTCAGGTCGTACAGGGTCAGCAGTGCCGCGTTGACGCCGGCAAGCGCCTCCATCTCCACACCGGTGCGGGCCTCGCTGGCGCACTCGCACCACACGCGTATCGCCTGCCGCTCCGGCACCGGCGCGCAGTACACCTGCACCAGTTCCAGCGGCAGCGGGTGGCACAGCGGCATCAGCATCGAGGCCATCTTGGCGCCCTGCAGCCCGGCTATCTCGGCCATCACCAGCGCATCGCCCTTGGGCAACCGGCGCTCGACAATCAGCGGGTAGGCCACTGGCCCGGCATGCAGCTCGCCCACCGCCACCGCGCGGCGGCGGGTAACGCGCTTGTCACGCACATCGGCCATGTGGAAGGCCGCAGTCAATTCACCACTCATCGTGTTCCTCATCCTCCAATCGAAGCCAGATGCGGGGTCAACCCGGTCTGGCCCTGATGCAATCCGTGCCCGGCCGCTTTCAGGCCAAGCTGTGTGGTGATGCGTGCCAGCAGCGCGTCCTGGTCGTCGTCGCTCTGCAACAGCGGGCGCAGCGGCACGCCGAATTCGCCGAACAGGCACAGCCGCAGGTCACCCTTGGCGGTCACCCGCAGGCGGTTGCAGCCCTTGCAGAAGTCACGCGAGTACGGGGCGATGATGCCCACCGTGCCGCGATGCTGCGGGTGGCTGAACTCGCGTGCCGGGCCGGCATCGGCCGCGCGCGGGCGCTCGTGCCAGCCAGCGGCCAGCAGCTGCTCGATCACCACGTCGGCGCGCAGATGGTGGCGCTGGAAATAAGCTTCGTTGTCGCCGGTACGCATCAGTTCGATGAAGCGCACGCTGAAAGGACGGTCGCGCAGGAAGTCCATCCACTGCGGCAGCTCGTCGTCGTTCAGGCCGCGCAGCAGCACCGCGTTGAGCTTGATGGCCGGCAGGCCAAGTGCCTGCGCCATCTCCAGCCCCTGCTGGATTTCCGGCAGGCGGTCGTGGCCGGTGATGGTCCTGAAGCGCTCGCGCTGCAGGCTGTCCATGCTTACGTTCAGCGCGGTCAGGCCGGCGCGGTGCCAGCCCGGCAGGCGACGCGGCAGCAGCGTGCCGTTGGTAGTGATGGCCACCTTGCGGATGCCCGGCACGGCCGCCACCGTGGCGATGATCTCGTCCAGGTCCTTGCGCAGACTGGGCTCGCCACCGGTCAGGCGGATCTTGGTCATCCCCAGCATGGCAAAGGCGCGCACCAGGCGCGCGATCTCGTCCACCGCCAGGAAGCGCGGGCGGCCGTCGGCCCGGTAGCCATCGGGCAGGCAGTAGCTGCAACGGAAGTTGCAGGCCTCGGTCAACGACAGGCGCAGGTAAGGAAAGCTGCGCCCGAATCCGTCGGTGAGTTGGCTCATGGCTGGTCCACCTTGTTGTTCCACCGTCTTGCCTGTGCCCGGAACGGCCCGGATACCCTCGCCTGCTGAGACTGACGCCAGCCTACGCGGCAGGCATTGGCAGCGGGATGACTTAAATCAATCGCCGCCGACCACGCCGCCCGGACGTTATGGCAGCATGCGGCTTTCCGTGCAGCGTGCGTGTGACAGCCATCATGATGATGAATGATTTCCAGCAATTGCTGCAGGCCGCCAGCGAACAGGCCGAACCGCAACGCCTGCTGTTCGTATTCGCCCGCGCCGACCTGCCCGAATCGCCCACCGACGACCAGCGCGACCGGCATGACCGGCGTGAGGGCGGCACCCTGTCGCCTGTGCTGTGCGTGGACAAGCTGCCGGCCGAGGTGCCGAGCTTCCAGGCACTGGCCAGCGAGTCCACCACCACCGGCGTGGAGTGGGACATGGTGTTCGTGGCGGCAATGGATGGGCGTGCAGGCTTCGCCCCCAGCACCGACGAGGCCACCCGCCCGCTGCGGCTGATGGTCAACGCCATCAACGACGGCCAGATCGGCCGCTTCGCCGCCTTCGACCGCAGCGGTGAGCCGATCCAGTTCTATTGAGTCACCAGCTGCAGGGTCAGGAAGAAGATCACCAGCACCGTATTCAGGCCCCAGGCTACGGTCAGCCCGCGCGCGGCAACACCCAGGTTCGGGGTCCGCGCGGTGGGCGCCGCGCGCCAGACTGCGGGGATGATCCAACCGGTATAGAGCAGCAGCACGGCGAACATCGCCAGCACCAGTGTGGTGCGCTGGTTGGCGAGGGCCCAGAGGGCAACGGCCCAGAGCATGTTGCTGGGGATGACCCCTTGCAGCCAGAAGACGTTCCAGAGGCGTGAACGGCCTTGGGTGTCGGGCGTGGGATGCAGAGACGCGGTAGCTGTCATAAGTCTCCTTTGTGTTTAGGAAACGTGCTGGGCAAGCCTGCGCTTGGTGGCGGGGAACGTCAAGGCGCGACGGAAACGGTAGCGCCGGGCCATGCCCGGAGGAGTGCATCCGTGCGCCACACCACGTTGCTCGCCGGGCATAGTCCAGCGCTACCCATGGCTTGTCGCCATCAACCCGCTCACACATCCCGCGCATCCCCTACAACCACGACCCCTGTCGCAGATTGCCTGGTCGCGGTGGACCAACGCGGCAGCCAGCGCTGCCAGTACTTAACAGCGTGGTTCAATGCCGAAAGCGTCTCCAATCGTGAGTTATTTGCAACTTCTCTGATTGGCATTGCACAGCGACGCGGGCTCAGATGGCGTGCCACCGAAAACGGGTGGCCGGGTTTCGAATCCCGCGTTGGCGTTGAGTGATTGCGCTTGCCAGCCGGCGTCCACATTCCGTGGCGCCGGCTGGCAATCCGTCTGCCGGCTATGGCGGGCGGTGCGTGGGGGCGTTCGCGCCCACCGGCTTGACGTCAACCCGGATTCGAACCACGTACCGCCCGCCACCTCTGTGTGGCGGCTACCGATTGCCTTGCACGGAGCCTCGCCATGAACGGATCTGATCTTCCCCACCTGCACGCCTACCGTGACCCGGCCAATGCCGATGACCTGGCAGAGGCTGTGCCCTGCGCGGATGCGCATACCCTGATTGCCAACCTGAAGCGCATCGGCAAAGGCGCCGCCGCCGACGGGCAGCCCTGGCCAGAGCGACACCAGTTGCACGGGCGCTGCATGGCGCTGGCCGATTCGGATTGCGCGTTGGCCGGGTTGCGGGTGGTACAGGAAGTGCTGCTGGCGGCCGAGCGGACCCGGCAGAACGGCGAGCCCGAGGACTATGTGGGCGACCGGGTGATGGAGGGGCTGATGCTGGCGTGCCTGGCGTTGAGTGCGCAGGCTGTGGGGCGGTTGCAGGTGGAGGGGTGAACGGGACTCGCTTGGAATGCACCTTGCGCCTCCAGGCTCACCAGCGAACGGGAAAAAGCCCACCGGCACTGCAGCCCCCCCCCTTTGTCTCGCGTGTTACTCCGTCTCAACAACAGCATTGCCCCTCGCTCACTCGCCTGCCGCCCTCTTTCCGGATAGAGCAACCAGAAAGATCAGAACAAGCGCGATGCACACTGCCACGTTGAACAAGAGGATGGGCCGTATGGCGAGGTAGAGCTCACCGACTCCCAGAGAAAAAGACCCATGATTTGCCTGCGAACCCAGCGCTCTGGCAATGATCTGAATCCACACAAGTGCAGCTATCTGAACAACAACGATTCCGATCGAGGAGAACAGCCGTCTGGTAGGAGTTCTGCCGACCATTGCGAAATACGTAAGTACCGAGAGAACTGCGTAGAAAGTAACCAGCGTCCATATCATTGTCCTATCCCCCGCAGCCGCAGCCCGTAGGCCTGTTCCCCAACATCTCATGCATCGCTCTGATTGCACCGGCGTCGATATCGGCTCTGCTATCCATATCCCAGTTGTATGGTCGCCCCTGGAACACGTCTGCGATGTCATACACCATACCCGCGAGACTCGTCACCCCCCAGCCAACTGGGCCCCAAAGGTAGGCGRCACCATATCCCGCAACGTAGTTTCCGAAGCTCTCTGCACTCAACCTATTTCCGTCCACCAAAAAGGTATCTCGATCCTTTCCGATTCGACCATCATTCTTTGCCCTATAGTCAAGAATGGTGGTGCTATTCAAAAAAACCATCGTGACTCCAAGTGGATTGAGGGCGCTGCGCCTTGCGTACGTCAGTTCCTCGTTTGTCTCACATGCTGAATAGTCTTTCAGTCCAAGCGGATCCGTCCGGCCTGCAGGCATAGCAGATGAATAGAGATAGCTGTTGATCCCGCCACTCAGACCAATCGGATCACTCTGCGAATACCGCTCCACTGCGGGGTCATACTCGCGCTGGTAGTTATAGAACAGCCCACTCGCATCCGTCGACTGCTGCCCGGGGAAGCGCAGCGCCAAGTCGAACGCCACGCCATCGCCATCCGGATCAGCACTAGGAATCTGATCACCGAACACTTCGCTCTTGTTGCTCCACTCCCAGATCGCAACATCGTGCACGGGGTCGATCACCACGCGCGGCGTGCCTAAATGGTCCGGTTGGACGTAGGCCAGTTCCGGTACGCCCGCGCTCGGCACATTGATCAGTGCCACCGGATAGTTGTCCAGCCAGATCGACTGTTGCTGCGCCTGCCCCGTGGCCGAATAGTTGCCCAGCCACTGCCCTGCTTCGTCGTACAACGTGATCTGAGCCGCACCACCGGCCGGCTTGCGCAGCACGCGTTCGCCGCGATGGTTTTAGGCGTAGCTTTCCTGCACGGCATTACCCTGCTTCACCGCGTTCATGCGGTTGGTATCACTGCAGGTAAACGATCTGCTGCCAGAGCGTGGTATTCCCTGCTGCGTTAGGGCTACGCGCAGCGAGGCGATTCGCTACCGTCCGCTGCCCCAGGAGCTGCCGCCGACCAATCGAGCCGTCTGAACAGACCACGTCTCCAGAAGATGCTGCGCGCCCGATTCACCACCATTCTTCAGGACGGAGATAATCGCATCCAATCTACGTTGGACCGCACTGGACATTGGCAAAGCCAGGAGATTCTTCAGCGTGGCATCCGCCGCCAAGAAATCGCCAAGCCGAATGGCGGATATGTACTTTATCCATTCGGAGTAGTCGTTCCTGAAGTCAAGGTCGTCAACATAGATCAAAAGGTCTGCCGCAGTTCTCACCCTCTCAAGATTTTCGACGTACTCAGTATGCATGCCACAGAAGAAACGTTCATCTCCTTTCGCAACTGCAACCCTCTGGCCTAGAGACATGTGCAGGAACGGCAAATCATCATAGGTCGGAAGTACGAAGGTCCATAAGTAGATAGCAGACGGTGCAGGGTCTATCGCAAACCCAGAGATCACATCTCGCGTATACGAGGCAATCAAGAAATTTCCAACGACCCGCATGCCGCTTTTCTTCGCGTCCTTTTTCAATCTCCGCAGATCAAACGCTCTCATGCTATGCCTTCCTGGAGGGCTGAGGAGCTCCCTGTTTCATGTCTCACACATTAAGAATCCGCCGGATGACCGGAGAGTCGATCAGCAGGTTCTCGCCGAGCGCTTTCGCAAGATCCTGCAACTCGGCAGACCATCCCTCAACCTGCGGAAGCGCCACCCTGGTGAACAAGGTCCTCTTCCCATCTGCCCCCACCCGAAAAACAACCAATTCCTTTGCATCTTCATCAACACAGACGAGATGGTCATGCGTATTCATTGTCAATTGGTCCATGTATTCAATGGCGGAATAGGGCTTCCGCTAAGACACGCAGCATATCTCTGCGTCGCCGACGCA
>NZ_JBFRFE010000016.1:0-17088 GCF_052114665.1 Stenotrophomonas sp. 2YAF22
CCATGGTCAGGTGCTCGTGGCTATAAGTCCATAGCCATCTGCCGCTGTCGGCTTACTGCCCCGTGATAGGCTTGCCCAGCAGAACCTGCGCACGATCTCTCACCCGCGCTCCCTTCCGGGCTACTTCCATGAAAATCCCGCAAGCATCTGCTGCCCAGTCGAATCTCAACATGGACGGTGCCGCGACGGACCTGTTCGTCGCCCTGCGTGATCTATTGCTTCCCTACAAGACCGATCTTCTCGTCGTGCATGACGAGGACGGTCACTTCTACGCCAATTGCAGGAACGCAGACGCCAAGGGCAAGGCGCAGTTCTTCGGCGCGGTGAAGTCGTCGGCTCGCAGGCATTCGTTCCACTTCATGCCCGTCTACACCTTTCCCGAGCTGCTGGCGGGCATCAGCCCGGCGCTGAAGAAGCATATGCAAGGAAAGTCCTGCTTCAACTTCGATGCCTGGGACCCGGCTCTTCTGCGTGAGCTGCAGATGCTGATCGAACAGGGCGTGTCCCGCTATAGGACGGCCGGCAAGCTTTAAGTGCAACACGCGGTCCGCAGGTGTCTTCTGGTGTCCTCAGCTGGATCTGACAGGATGGCAGGAGGCCCCGCACGCTGCAGGACGGCACAACACGTAGTTTCAGATACAGGCCCAGGCCAGCCATCCGCCCAGTGGCAACACGGCGAGCAGCGCGAGCACGCCAAGGCAGCCGCCGTTGCTGGTGCTGGATGTGAAATCGCTCCGAGCGTCGCCGCTTCTCCGCTCGGACGGCGGCTGTGACTGCAGCCACTGGCGATGGCAGGCCTGGCAGAAGAACCGGGTCTTGCCATTGCGCCAGGCGTTGCTGGTGCGATCATTGTGGTGAGCGGCGCTGCCGCAGCGACCGCACTTGAAGATCCGCGAAGGTGGCTGTCGCTTCTTGTTGAACAGGGCCAGCACTACCACCAGCGCGATGGCGGCTGCCGCTGTGCCGATCAGCGTTTCCGGCCCCATCGAATACTCCATGCGTCATGAATGCGAACAGCGTAACCAACGCATGCAGGCGCCCGCAACGACGGGCGCCCGCTTGCAACTCAATGCAACGGCACCTTCAGCACCGATGGTGCTGACGCGGGCGAACTGAAGGTCACCGCCCCGCCCAACTGGCTGATGCCTGCATAGCGCAGGTCCACCGTATCGACCACCAGCGTCAGCCGGCTGCCCGCCGGAATGTTCCAGCTGCTCGCTTCCAGCCGAAGATCGAGGGTGGTCGCCTGGCCGGGCGCAACGCCACGCAGGGTGTACGGCTTGTGGCTGATCAGCTGGCCATTGCCCAGCACATCTTCCGCGTACAGATAGGCATACAGCGTGGTGTTGGCGCGGCTGGGGGTAACGGTCACCCGTACTTCCGGCGCGCCGTCCAGGCGGCGTGCGTTCCAGTACACCGGCCCCTGCCAGACACCTGCGGCGTTGCGCCCGATGAAAGGCACGTACGCACCCGGCGGAAGGTTGATCATCTGCAGCGAGCCGGACACCATCGCCACGCCGGAATTGGCGGCGGTCCCCAGGCCGCTGCCGATGCGGTAGTTCCAGCCATTGCTGCGCCCGTTTTCAACCAGCCCCCCGGTGGGCAGAAGCAGGCCGCCCGGTGCGGTCAACGCGTAGCTGACCGCACCACTGTTGGTGGCCTGCCAGTTCGGGTAGCTGCTCCAGCTGCCCTTCTGCGACTTCAGCTGCACCGCCGGCTGGCGGTCGATGCCATTGGCCACGCCCTTGAGGTAATGGTCGAACCAGTCGCCCGCCGACTCGTAGACCTCGTTTGGAATGCCCAGTGCGCCCAAGGCCTCGTTGAGGGCATGGTCGCCGTGGCGCAGTTGCAGCTGCTTGGGGCCTTTCAGCTGGTTGAAGAAATCCACCAGCTGACCCGGCGGGAACAGGCTGTCGTTGAAGGCGTTGGCCAGGAACACGGCCGGCTGGTTGGCGTTGATCTCGCTGATGCTCGCAGCGGGGCTGCGGATGGCGGCCACGGGCAGCAGCGATTCCACTGCACCCTGGTAGTTGCCAACCACCACGTTGCGATTGATCGTGGCCAGCTCTGCCCCGGGTCGGCCGGTGACCAGGCCGGCGGCCACCAGCAGCGCGATTCCCTGTGCGCTGGGGGTGTCGTTGGCGTACAGCGACGCCTGCAGGTCGGCCCATCCGCTGAGCGCGGCCACCGCCTTGATGCGGGGATCGCGTGCCGCCGCCAGCAGGCTGGTGCCGGCGCCGTAGGAGATGCCCGAGACGCCGATCCGCGCCGGGTCGGCCTGGGTGTTGTCCAGCGCCCAGTCGATCAATGCGCTGACATCCTCGACCGTGGCCGGCCCGGCAATATCGATGGCCCCGCCGGACTCCCAGAAGCCGCGCGAGCTGTAGCTGAGGACCACATAGCCGCGCTTGGCCAGCGACTGTGCCACCCCCACGTACTCCACGCTGGGAACGGCCCAGCTGCTGGGCATCACCAGCAGCGGGTACTTGCCGCCACCTGCGTCCTGGGGCTCGATGACAAAGACCCCGAGGGGCGTGCCATCCCAGCTGGGAAGGGTGCGGTGGGTGGTCTTGACCGTGGCAGCCCAGGCGGTGGGCGCCAGTCCGGTCAGCAGGATCAACAGCAGCAATACCTTGCGCATCGTCGTCTCTCCCCGTCGTTGGTGGTGCAACGGGCAGGACCGTACCAGTGCGAATGGTGGCTTACACCTTGCGTTGCAGCATGGCTGGGGCAAGGAGGCGCAAGACATGCCATCGGCGTGCCTGCGCAGGCCCTACGACTTCCGGCAGGAATTGATGGTGTCGCCGATGCCATCGAAGACCTGGGAAGCGGACACGATCCAGGGCTTTGAGATGATGCAGTAGACAATCGTTCCCGCAGTTGGATCGAAGCTGAAGCTGACGACCACCGTCCCGACCACCGGCACTTTCGTCGTTGCCTTGCCCTGGTTCGCATTCGCCGGTTCGTAGACCGTGCCGTGCTCCTCGAAGCTCTTCTTCTTGACGCAGCTGAAGATGGCCTTGGTGACCCCGTTGAAGGTTCTGCAGTCCGTCATCGCAGTAGTCCCTGTTGTCTGTTCGAGCGCCAGCAGTCGGATCGGCCCCGGCATCCGGCCCGAGCCAACCCGCCGCCAGCAGGCATGAATCCGCAAACCACCTCACCACCCTTGTCAGGTACAGGTCGGAGCGGTGATGACGGTGCACGATTCATTGGTCTGCACATAGGCGCGACAACTCTGCTGCAGGCGCGCTCTCAGCTTGGTAGCGGCCTGGTTCTTGGCTGCCGTGCAACCGTCATGGGTCAATGGACCTTTGCCGGTGTTGGCATAGCCCTTTTCCGGCTGCGTGCACATGTTCGCTGGCGCGTTCTGTCGCACCGTGGCCCTCCCCTGATAGCACTGTGCGGCATTCGCTGTGGAAATCGAGCCAGCTACAAGCAGCATCGCTACAACAATGGTCGTTCTCATCGGGATACCCCTCCATGCATTGAAGTCGATATTCCGGCGGCATAGCCTCACGCCAACCGATACGGGTGGATCACCGAAGGCGACTGCCTCGCCTCGTCACGCATCACTCCCCTTCTGTTGGGTTCGATTCCTTTGCACCGGGATGCACCGCATCCACGCCCTGCGTGCTGATGCCGGCGCGTGATTCTCCGCGCAGCGCACCCGAGGACATCCAGGCGTGCAGCGATGCCAGGGCGACCGGGCCATCTGCGGCCCCAAGCCTGATGTCAAACCGATGCTGGCCGGGCCCTAGTCCATAGAGGGAGCGCGACGCCAGCGCGACGCGTCTGCCGTCGGCGTCGATGCCACCGATGATCAGTCGACGCAGAGAGCGGTCCGCTGCCGGCATATCGATGATCACGGTGGCAACGTCAGTGCGCTTGCCTTCAGCCGCCCTGCCCTCACCTGCCGGTCGCGCGGGCGCCGGCACGCTCAGCGTCAATCGAGGCGTCTGTGGCGATTGACGGAGGTCATGGCGCCGCGTTTTCGCGCCGGGCTTCTGGGCATTGAATACCCAGAAGCCGCCATTCCATGGCCAATGGCCGATGGTCTGCGCACCGGCGGCGGGATCCGATCCGTGCAACTTGTCGGGAATCGCATCGTCCGGGTCCACGGTGATCTTGAACTCATAGGCAGTGCCGGCGTCACTACCGCCCAGGTTGGCGGTATTCCACAGCGCGTCGACGTTGGCGACACCGCGCGGCGCAATGGTGATCGGCTTTGAACGAGCGAACTCGACATAGTCCTCTTCGTGTGCAGAGACCGGTTCGCGCCCGCCCAGCCTGTCGGCGTCCGGCGCCCTTGCGCGATAGGCGAAGGCGACGACGACCTTCTGCGCAGCTGTATCGAGAGAGTAGTTGTGCACCGGTACCACGACCCTGACCTTGGTTCCTGCATCCACGCCACCCAGCAGCGGTGCGTACTCGCCGGTGACATCGTCCGGCAAGGCCTCGGTGAGCGTCAGTCCACGCAACCGGAAGTACTCGTCCTGCGGCGCCAGTGTCCACGCGCCTTGCGTCGGGTCGTAGGCCATGCGCCACGGCAGGTTGAGGGCAGGATCCGGTCGTCCGCCATAGGTGGATTTCCACCACTGCGATCCACCGGACGAGCGGAGGAAGTCGGTACCATGCGCGACCTTGATGCCGCCATTGCCGGTGACATAGATCAGTGTCTGGTAGTGATAGGCCCGTGAGGCAATTCCGGGCACATCCGGCTGATCGAGGGTGATTCCCCGCGAGTTGCGCATCGTACGCTGCGCGACTACGCTGCTTTCCCAGTTCGATGCGTCAGACAGGCTGACGGTGCCTTCGTAGTTGGCGCTGCCGCTGAACATGCGCACGTCTGCTGACGCCCGGAATCCGGTGGTGATGTCGATGCTCCTGCTGAGCGAATAGGAGAAGGACTTCTCGCTGCTGGAGCCGGATTCCCTGGTGTAGTCGAGGCTGAACGTCTGGGCATTGCCATCGAAGGCACGCGCGATGGGGCTGTTGAGCGGTTTTCCCGCCACCTCGACGGTCTTCCCCGCCTCATCGCGAAAGCTGAACATGCCGATGTCGGTGGCGAACAAACCCTGCGTCGGGATCTCCGGATAGCTGGTGGCGTTGTAGTTCTGGTGCGACGGGTTGTACCAGTCGTAGTTCAGGCCGCCGCCGCTGTACTCCATCAATTGCCCGGGTATGACGATGTCGTAGAAGGGGAACCGGCCCGAGCGCTCCTGGTTCACGCCGTAAACGGGATAGCGCCAGATATCGATCAGGCGCATGTTGAATACCAAGTGGTCGTCCTGGGTGGTGGTGGCGGCCTTCTGGGTGGTGATCGACTGGTAGTCGTTGTTGAGCGTGCGCTCCATGCTGTTGGTCTCGAACGATGCCGCCGTTCTTACCGAGAGCGACGTCTCGAAGTTGGCAATGTTCATGAAGCCGCCACCGACGGTGCTGCCCACGGTCTGCGTAAGGCCGCCACCGAACCGGGACGAGCTGGAGTTGGTTGATGTCTCGGTGAGCGTGCTGTCTGCGCTGTCACGCAAGGTGACACTGAACGCCGATGGACCGAAGCCACCAAGCAGGTTGACGATCCTGTAGGGAGAATCACCACCGGGGTCAGGCAGCGCATCAACGTGGCGAGGCGGCATGCCGACCACGTACTGCGGATCGATCATGTCCTGGATGGTGATGTGCGCTGGATTTCCCAGATACAGGGAATCGCCACCACGATCATAGGCGATGATCGGCACGCCGAAGACCAGGCCGGTGCTCTCGTAGTTGGGCATGCGGTGGCGATACACCGGATCAAGTGCAAACGACTCGTTGTTGACACGGGCGACAACGATCTCCGGCAGGATGCGCCCGGGTTGGTCACCCCGTTGGGGCAGTGCCACCGCCAGCTGGTGCCGCGGATCGACGCCATCGTTCTTGAGGCCGATGAAATTGCCTGCCGCGACCATCGGGCCCAACCCGGTGGTCGCGACCGGCGATCGGTCCGACGAGAACTGAGCTTCCGGACCGGCATGGAAGGATGGCGGCGTGCCATCACGGACCTGCAGTACGCGCCCCATTACTCTGCCGTCGGGTGACACGTAGGCGATCGCCAGCTGCCGCCTGAAGAACGGATCGCTTGCCGGAGTGGCTGTCCGGGGATCGAACTGGAACAGGCCAGTAGCGAGATCGGCGTAGGAGTTGCCGGCGACAGGTCCGACCAGGGACTTTGCCCTCGGCGGCCCTATCTGCTCCAGCTTAGCCGGATCGAAATAGGCCAGTGACAGCATCTGGTCGGCGCCGGCGTCCCGTTGGGCGAGATAGCTCACGATGAACTGCTCATGGCCTCGGCCAACGAAGTCCGCCGAGGCGAGCCCGATCGAACTCGGGCGGCCGCTGGGGACATCGTACGCATAGGAGGTGCCGACTCGCTGCAGGGCGTGCTTGCTGCCGTCGCTCGCATAGCGGTACGCCGCCAGGCGGATGCGTCCGGCGCCGGCGCCAGCAGACGCATCGGCGGCAGTGACGATCTGCAGGGTGCCGTCGTTCATGTAGTCCCCCAGCGTCACCGCGACGTCGCCGGTGGGCGCCTCATCGGCCGGGCCGACATAGGAGGCAGCCACTTCCAGTCCGCCTTGCGAACCCTCTCCTGGCGTCCAGAGGATCACGTCGACCTGCAGTCGCTGCTGCAGGTTGGCATAGGCGGCAACGATCATCTGTTGGGGCTGTTCATCCTGGTTGGGGCGCCGCAGGATCTCCCCGACCGCCAGATCGAAATTGCGCCCCGCCATGCTGGTGGAGGGATTGGCAAAGGACAGCGTTGCGCGCTGACCATCGTTGATCTTCAGAGGGCTTGTATAAACAGTGATGCCGAAGTTGGTCATGCACACCGCCTGCTCGAAATCGGGCGTGGATACGCGGCCATGGGCAAGGCGTCGCCGCTGTGACTGCTGGCAGGAATCTCCCGGCTGCAGCTTCTGCGCCGACACGTTCCACTGGGTGAGCTCTGCGTTGGCTGCGGCGTAGTCGAACAGATCGCTGTACAGCGATGAGTTCTGACTCGCCAGCATTCCGATGGTGCTGACCGGGAACATCGTCAGCCGCTTCGGGTTGGTGATGGGATCCACTTCACCGGGGCGCACCTCAGCAGCGCTTTCCCGGTGCACCTGCATTGCCTGCTGTGCCGCCGCAACGTTGGCAAGCGCTGCCGCAGCCAAGCACATTGCCACAACTGCACGCATCAACGATGGGCAAGCGCGATTGCGCACCCGTACGGCGGCCGTGCCTGGCGCATTACGATCGGAGGCATCGGCACGTTCCCGATCCCGTTCGCCGCCAAAGTGACCCCAGCTCATGATGCTCTCCCTGCCCTTCCAAAGCCGGACTCAGTGCTTCCGGCACATCAGCGCGGTGTAGTACGGCGCCTGCACCGCACTGTCGGACGGCTGCCCGGCAACCGGCGCCGTCTTGGTGTCGACGATGTTGAAATCGCCCTTGGACGCATAGCCGCTGGCGCAGCAGCCGCTGGCGCCCGCGATGTCATGGCCGCTGAACGGAATCTTTCCCTGCACGCCATGCACGTGGCTGCGCACTTCGCTTGGATCCAGCGGCTTCCCGCCGAACTGGTAGTAGGGCGTGCCATTATCGGGGAGCGCTACGATATAGCGCCCCGCAACTGAATTTTCCACCTCCCACGATGTCGGACACATCGTCTGTGCCATGAAGGTCATCAGACCTGACGGGATGGCAGAACCATCGCCATTGGAGGTCTTGATGCAGAGGCCGTACTGGGCGTAAGGCAGGTCGCCGCTCGCCTCCTCGGAGGCACCGCTCACCGCATAATCCCCGGAATCACCCAGGCTGCCATTGCAGCAACCGCCGATCAGCACGAAGTTCTTCGATGGGAGATTGATCTTGCCGTTGATGCGCTGATGCCTGTGCGCCGGAGGCTTTTTTCCATCGAGCGCATCTCCGGCAAAGCCGCCGACACCGGCGCCCAGGGGCGCGGGCACCACAAAGCGTCCCTTGGCACCATCGACCGATGTCCAGCCCTCTGGGCATGTGCCGGCAAAATAGGCCTGCGTGAAGAATGGCATGGCATCAGCTGCTGCAACGATCTGCGGCGCGGATGCGTACAGGAGAAAAGCTGCGAGCAGCGGGGCCTGGGTTGGCCGGGAAAGACGACGCGTGGTAGCCATGTCGCACCTTTTGAGTGAGCGTGAGGCGAAAGCGGTCGTGGTCAGGCATGTACTGGACCCGAGGTCGCAGCACGGCGCTTGGTGTTGGAAACGTGCAGCTTGAAGGAGAAGTCAATCGACCTTGCAGGCAAGCAATTGAACGAACGGCAGCGCGGATGTCGACTCGTCGGTCTCCAGCTCCGCAGAGTGCTCTCCCTTGCGGGTCGATTGGCTGTTGCAGCAACTGCTGGCGGCCGATATCGAATGCTCGTTCAAATTGGCTGAAACCTTCGCCTTGTGCTTGTGCCTGCGATCTTCGCGGTCTGACAGCGCCTTTCCCGAGGTCGACCCGATCGCACCTGTATCGTTGGCCACCAGCAGCATCCTGCCATTCGCATTGGTGAGCCGGCTGCTGCCTGCCGGGCAAGCAGTTCCGGACATGAAGAAAATCATGTTCTTCGGCAAGTCCGCCAGGGCCGCCCCTTCAAATCCCAACAAGGCGACCATGCCGACGGCCAGCATTCCAAAGGTTCGCGTGCGCATCCCCTGCCCCCTTCGCATTTGGACGTATGTACAAGCCTGAAATTCTTGTTACGCCAATCGTGTATTCCCGCTTCTGCATGCGGCCCGTTCGTTGAATCCAGGCCGGAGGGCGAACCTTGCATCCGCTCCTGCAGTTGCGGCGAAGTATGATCCTATAATCAATGAATATCGTGCGCGGCGTCGCAAAAGTAGAAAGTGCAGATAATCCATTGGACCCCGGAATATCGCCGGGGAAAATGGTCAATTATTTGACGCAGCGCTACAGCGTCGCCTGCGCCTGCAGGGTGAACACCCAGCTGTCAGGCCGGCTGGCATAGGCGCCGGGCCGTGCCACGTACTGCACCGCCGGCCGCAGCACCAGCCACGGGGCGACCTGCACGCCGTAGTTCAGCTCGACGAACTGCTCGTTGCTCTGCACATCCTTTCCGGTCAGCTGCTGATGGCGGGCGAGCCGGTCGGAGATGTCCAGCCGGTTCCAGGCCAGGCTGAGCACATCATCCTCGCGCGACGCGATCACGCCGCGCCAGCTCACGCCCGCTTCCCACGAGTAGCGCATCAGCCCTGTTTTTGCGTCGGCACGGGTAGCCACGCCGAACACCGAAATGCCGCGCACCGTGTCACCCTCGGGCTTCCACACCCGCTGTGCGGCCTGCACGTACGAACCGCTGCGATGCGAAGCGCGAGGTGCCGTCGGGTCACCGATATCATCGGCGTTGGAGGTATCCAGGTAGTAACCGATCTTGTAAGTGCCGCCGTAGTCCTCTCCGGACTTGCCATGGCTGTAGCCCAGCTCGACTGGCAGGAACAGGCCGGTCTTTCCCCTCGTCGATACACGGAAGCCGCTGTTGGCCTGCTTGCGCGTTGGATTGACGTCGTAGATGCCGGTCTGCGCGTACCAGCCTGAAGGATCGTTCCACTTTACCCGCAGGCCCCATTGGCCTGTCGGATTGTCCAGCCAGCCAGAACTGTAGATCGGGCCCAGCGGATGCCCGCACTGGCCGTTGTTGTTGAAGTTGCAGGTGTAAGGCAAGCCACCGAAGTCGTTGCCCATCGAGTAGAAGCCACCCTTCAGGCTCAACCGCTTGTCCAGCAGCAAACGCTCGTAGGAGAGCTCGTTGAAACGCAGGTTCTGGCCCTGGCCATAGAAGGCCTGGTTCTGGATGTAGGAACCGGTGGATCGTTCGTTGATGGCGTTGCCGAAGCGATCGGAGAACACCACGCGCAAGGTGCCGTCGAAGCCGAATGCCTTGCCGGTGTCGATCGTCGCGCCCAGGTCGATGTGCTCGGCGGTGGACCAGCCACTGCCCTTGTAACCATCGCTGTTGACGCCGCTGCCGATCACGATGCGTGCGCTGGGGGTAACGCCGTGGTCCTGCAGCCAGAGGCGCGCTGCCCAATCCGCGCTCAGCGGCGTCTGCACGACGCTGTCGACCGATTTGGGCTTGGCGGTGGCACTTGATTCGGCAGCCGACACCGACCCGTTGACGATGAAGGCAAGCAGCCCGATGCCGGTCAAGGATACGAAATTCATGCGGCCGCCCTCCGCGCCTTTCGGGTCTTCCAGGCGCGTCGCACCAGCAGCACGATGCCTACCAACGCCAGCACGGCAAGGATGAGCATCGGCAGCCACAAGCGTGCAATCTTCGCCAGAAGTGGCTTCTCGCCGCCGGCACGGGTCAGCGCAACCTGCGCCTCGGTGACCTGGTCGCCCGGCCCGAACTGCGTGCGCACGTAGGTCGCAACCGCTGCGATATCGGCGTCACTCAGGTCCTGTACGAACGAGCCTTTCGAGAAGTGCGGCATCAACGCGTGTTCGCCGTGCACATCGCGGTCAATGCCGCCGATGATGGTGGCGATCAGGTTCTGCGGGCGGGTCATGCCGACGGTGGTGTTGTGCACCAGGGAGGGGTAGTACCCGTCCCTGCTGCCCTCGCCCCGCGATCCATGGCAGCTTGCGCACAAGCCCGAGTACAGTACGCCGCCCGATGCCAGTGCCGCTCCCGTACCTCGTACCGGCTGCTCGCCCGCCGTCGAGGCGACATCGCCCCAGGCAAAGGCGGCCCGCGTGGCATCAGGGTCGGCCACGGCCGGCACCGTGCGCAGGTAGGCGACGATGGCGGCGATGTCCTCGTCCTGCAGCCTGGACAGGCTGTTGCTCACCGCTTCGGCCATGCCGCCACCGGCCTGTGCCTTGCCGGCGACGCGGCCGGTCTTCAGGTACTGGGCCAGCTCGGCATCGCTCCAACCCCCGATACCGCTGGTGGGGTGGGAGGTGATGTTGGGGGCGTACCAGTCACCCAGCGATCCGCCGGCGAAGGCCTTGCCGTCCACCTCCTGCATCATCAGCCCGCGCGGACTGTGGCAGCTGGAGCAGTGCGCCAGGCCCTCCACCAGATAGGCGCCGCGATTCCACTGCGCGCTCCTGCCCGCATCGGGCTTGAACGTTTCCTTGTCCAGGAACAGCAGGTTCCACACCGCCATGGACTGGCGGATGCTGAAGGGGAACGGCAGCTCGGTCGCGTGTGCTTCTTCATCGACCGGCACCACCTCCTTCATGAAGTAGGTATACAACGCGTGGATGTCCTCGTCGGTCAGCTTGGCATACGAGGTATAGGGCATCGCCGGATACAGGTGGGCGCCATCCTTGCGCACGCCTTCGCGTACCGCCTTGGCGAAATCATCTTCGCTGTAGAGGCCGATGCCATGGCTTCTGGAGGGCGTGATGTTGCTTGCCCATATCTCACCCAGCGGCGACGCAATCGCGTAGCCGCCTGCGTAGGGTTTGCCCTGCTTGGGGCTGGTGTGGCATGCCACGCAGTCCGCAGCGACAGACAGGTAGCGCCCACGCTCGGCAACCTCGTCTGCGCGCGCGGATTGACTGGCTGCGGCCAGCAGCATCAGCAGAGCCGAGGCGAAGGTCTTCATGCTGCACGCTCGATGGCATCAGCTGCCCTCAGCGCCAGCGCGGCCATGGTCAAGGTGCTGTTGACCACGCTGGCCGACACCATCGGGCCGCCGCCGGGAAGCCACAGGTTCGGATGATCATGTGCGCGGCAATCGCCATCGACCACCGAATCGCGCGGGTCAGCGCCCATGATGGTCGAGCCCATGATGTGGTTGTTGGCGTTGAGCGCCGTGGTGATGACGAACTCCTCGGCATTGAAGAGCGAGCCGATATGCCGCAGCTGTTTGCAGGATTCGTCGTAACCCTTGCGGGCGTAGTCGCCCAGTGAGTAATGGATATCCGGGCAGGCCAGGCCGTGGCCGTCGACCCGCGTTTTCGACAGCGTCAACCGGTTGCTGGGATCCGGCAAGGGTTCCAGGCTGATCGACAGATCCACGCCGAATACCGCACGGCGGCGGATCTCCGCATCCAGCGCGTCGCCGACCAGGCCTTTCTTCAGCGCCTGGTCGGTGGCGATCGCCACCCGGCTGATGTTGTTGAGGATGATCTTGGTGGCCGAGTACTGCGAGCGGAAGGCGCCGTCTCGCGGGCCAACCATGCAGCTGGACTGCGCCGGTCCACGGCCCAGCCAGATCGGCCTGTCGGCAATGAACGAGCAGTGGAAACCGGAATGGTCGAGCATGTTGCGCCCGACCTGATCGGAGCTGTTCGCAATACCGTTCGGGTTCTGCTCGTTGGCGGCAAGCAGCAGCAGACGCGGCGTCTCCAGTGCGTTGCACGCGATGACGAAACTGCGGCCGGTGGCCTTGTGGCTGACCTTGTTGTTGTCATACCAATGGATGGCCGTTACCCGGTTCTGCGCGTCGGTATCGATCTTGTAGGCAACTGCTTCGGCCAGCACCTGCGCACCCAGTTTCTCGGCCGCTTCGATGGTATGGATGCCGTTGTACATCGCGCCGATCGGGCAGATGGGTTGGCAGTTGTTGTTGCCGCAGCAGGCGGGCCGGTCGTTCCAGGGCGTGACCATGCGGCCCTGCGGAATGGGCACCAGGTTGTAGCCGTGCGGATTGACCACCTCGGCGAACACCTTGTCACCGTTGCCCCACGGGATCATGTCGGCAAGGTAGGGCCTGGATCGCTCGGAGGGGCTCTGCTTGGCCGGATCATTCGGCCCGGAGACGCCCATCGCCTCCTCGGCGCGGCAGTAGTAAGGCTCGATGTCGTCGTAGCTGATCGGCCAGTCCCGCCCTACCCCATAGGTGGACTGCATCCTGAAGTCCACTGGAAGGTGGCGCCAGCAGGAGGCGGCCCAGTGCCAGGTGGTGCCACCCACGGCCTTGATGAAGCCCTGATGGAAGCTGCTGGCGTCGGGGCCGGTCAGGCCCACGTAGTCATTGGCCGGGAAGTACAGCGGCGCGGTGGCAAGCGGTGACTGTGGATACGGCCCCTGGAAATCACTGCCGATGCGCCGTTCGAAGCTGACGTTGCGCCAGTTCTCGACCACGTCGGAACGATGCAGGCGGGGGCCCGCCTCAAGCACAAGAACCGATTTTCCGGCACGAACCAACTGGTGGGCGATCAATGCGCCAACGACGCCCGAACCGACGATCACAACATCGGCATCGGCGTCGCCATCACGGAAAACCGGAGCTTTCATGAGGGGAATCCATAACAATTACGGGAAAAGAGCTGGAAGCGCAGGCTCAGCCGTGCGCGCGTACCGCCGCCGGCGGTTCGGCCGTCCACCATGCGGGACCGCCTTGTGCATAGGTGGGCGGGAACAGGCCATCGTCCACCGGGCGCTGCATCAGCGCATCGCGATAGGAAACGGTGATGGCCTGCGGCCCCTTGCCTACGCTGCCGGTGTACCAAGCAGTGATGATGGCCAGCGCTGTCGGCCGTGCATCGCCAGCGGCCGCCAGCAGCGCTTCAGGGCCCTGCACCTGTTGCGCCTTCGCCGCGAGTGCGGGGAACTGGGCGTGCATGTCGGGATGCAGCTTGGCGAAGGCGGCTTCGATGCGCGCGGCGGTTGCCGGATCAAGGTCGGACTTGCCGGTCAGTGCCTGGGAGAGCTGCAGAAAGCGCCCGTCCGTCCGTTTCGCTGGCGTGGCACCGGCATGGGTTGCTGGCGCCTTGCCGTTGCAGGCAACCAGCAGTGAAGCAGAGCCAACGGCCAGCAGGAAGGTTCTGCGCGTCAGGCCTTGCCCACTCCCTTCCAATCCCTCGGGAACACTCATGATGTGGACTCCTGATGCGTCACTTCTTCGGCTGCCCCTGACCGCGACGCGGGGGGGCACCTACGCGGGCAACTTTAACGCACCTGAACGTCGTCGCGGAGTGAGCAGGAAGAGCCGCAGCGCGGCAAAGCACCCTTCTTCCCGGCACCAGCAGAGGCAGATTCCAGCCGGTGCGCTGCCGCCCCCGTCACGCCCGCACAACGCGCTCAGCGCTAGAAACAAGGGGTTTCCTACTCTGGAGAGTGGCCATGCGGGTACTGCTGCTGTGTGCCGTGGCGACGATGGTATTGTCGGCCTGCAATCAAGGCGAACCGACCGATAAGGCACAACATGCCGATGCGGTTCGGCAAACCCCACCAGCGGCCAGCGCGCCGGCGCGCAACGTGCCCGGCGGCGGCAGCGGCACCGCCGCCTCCGAAGACCAGGCCTCGGGGCCAGAGGCCGAACGCGGGAAAGAAGCCGCGCCGCCGTCACCGCCCAAGCGCTAGGCGCGGCCAACAGCGAAGCCCCCGATCGGGGGCGCCCGCGGAACAAGCGAATCTACTCGGCCCTTTCAAGCACGATGCGGACGAACGGTATCCAGTCATCGCCGACCCGATGCTCCCATTCCCCGGTCAGCAACTGCCGGTCGCTGCTGATCACGCCGTCGAACCGCTGGGACTGGCCCTGGATGGTGTACCTGCCGCCATCAAGTCGTGACGTGAAATCGCTGGTGYCACCATCAGCGTCGTAGCTGCGGCTGAAGAAACCACCGGCTTCAACATCGACGCCGATGATTTCCGTGGAGCGCACACGCTGCCCGTCCATCATCGCGTCGACCTCATGCACCAGGAAGTGACCATTGGGCATCCACGTGTAAACGTCCGATGCAAACGACACCCCGCCCGTGCTGCCGTCGGGTTGCAGCGCGATGAGGGTGGTCTCCCACGCTCCGGCAAGAACGTCCAGCCGGCGGTGGTGTCCGCTGTGGAAAGTTGCTTGTGTCACGGCGACTCCGTACTGGGTGAGACGGTATAGGGTTCAACCAGGGCGCGCAGCAGCTCCATGCCCGTGGCAGTAGTGGTGGGCGCAGCGGTGCCTTCGCGCTGGACGAAACCGGTCCAGTCCGCGCCGGCCACCCGCCTCAGCTCCGTCGGTTCCACCGGCAGCCAACGCATGGGCCAGAAAGGCAGGCGTCTCTGCCCCACCCTGCCGCGCTGCAGTTCGATCAGGCCGCTGTGGCTGCTGGCACCCAGCACCCGGGAATATGCCACCTGCAGGCCATCGTCCGGGCCTTCCATGTATTGCACAAAGCGCGCGCCATCGAACAGCAGTACGCCAGTGACGCCGGCATCACGGTTGAAACGTGCTGCGTCATCCACGATTCCGCACAGCCTGCCCCCGGTCTGGCCCAGCCGGCTGGCAGCAATATCCGCTGCCGCCTCGCTGGTATACACAACGGCTCTGATGGGCACGTTCGACCTCCCTGCAGTGGGCTCCCAACCGTAGCAGAAGGCCGGTTGAGGCAGCGCAGCAGGCGCAGCCTGAAACAAAACAATTCAGTGAAATGTGAAAACGAACCCGAAAAGGATTCACGCCATGCACTGCTGCCCCATGGCATGAAACAGGTCCGCCCGCGAGATCGACTTCATGCCTGACACCGGACTTTTCTACGTCTTTTCAGTGGACTACGCGACCGATGCACGAGGCTGCATCGATCAGGTCACCGCTATCGCCTTCCGCTGCAACCAGTGCCACCACGTGTCCCGCGCCGACGCGGAGCTCAAGCGGATGACAGGGGGCACGCTGCTGACCTGCGGAAGGTGCGGCTCTCACCAGGCCGTCAGCAATGCGCGCCTGGTGGACGGCGAACACCTGGCGGCAACCGGCCAATCTGCAGCAGCGGCCGACCCACGCTGAGCTTGGTTCCGACGCGCGCCCAGTGCCCGGCGTGAGGGGAATGCATGCATCTGCGCGCTCGATGCGCATCCGCCGTTCACTGCATCTACCCCGCACCCCAACACCGGCCGGGATAGCCTCGTCGCTCCTTCCCTGCTGGAGCGCACCATGGCCATCAAGACCGCTGAAGACCTTTTCATCCACGAACTGTCCGACATCTACAGTGCCGAGAAGCAGCTGACCAAGGCCCTGCCGCGCCTCGCCCGCGCCGCAGAGAACCCCGCACTTGCCGCCGCGTTCGAGACGCACCTGGAGGAGACCCAGGGCCAGATCGAGCGCATCGACCAGGTCGTGGAGGTACTGGGCATCCGCCTGAAGCGGATCAAGTGCGCGGCGATGGAGGGCCTGGTGGAAGAAGGCAAGGAAGTCATCGAGAGCATTGAAAAGGGCCCGGTGCGCGATGCAGCACTGATTGGCGGCGCGCAGAAAGTCGAGCATTACGAAATCGCTTCCTACGGCACCATCGCCGCGCTGGCCAAGCAGCTCGGATACAAGGACGCTGTGCCGTTGCTGCTGGAAACGCTGGAAGAAGAAAAGGCCACGGACGAGAAGCTGACCCTGCTGGCCAAGAGCGGCGGCAACGCCAAGGCCGCCCAGGCCGCGTGATCGCAGGTGCACCGCAGATCAGCCCACGCGTCGCTCCCCAAGGGGCGGCGCGCTTCTGCGCGAGGATGACGTATGCATCCTGATCTACTTGGATGGACCGCCACAGCGGTACTGATGGCCACGCTGGTCCGGCAGATGGTCAAGCAATGGCACTCGCCTCACCCGGAAGCCGTCTCGAAGTGGCTTTTCATCGGGCAGATGACCGCGTCTACGCTGTTCACGATCTACAGCGCGCTGCTCGGCGCCACCGTGTTCGTGGTCACCAACCTGCTGTTGCTGGCAACCGCGCTGATCGGACAGCTGCTGGCGTGGCGCCGCAACCGTGCAACGGCTTCGAGCTCATCTGGAAGGACGCCTTGATTGTTGACGTTGCGTCTACACCGGCTTGATGCGGGTACTCACGCGTTCACATTTACCGTTGCAATGCCCCCGGGACCATGCGGTCCAATCAATGAGAATGAGGAAATGTCATGCAGCGCGATCAGAAAGACCTGCCCCATCCGGATGACCACACGGCCGCGGTGCCTGCTGGCAGCGCTGGACAGGCCAAGGCCCACAACAGTGCCAATCATGATCAGGCGTTGACGGAGACGTTCCCGGCCAGTGATCCAATCTCTCCCTTCGTCGCCGCCGCCACGCCGGATGAGCAGGCGCAACGGCTTGGCAAGCGCGTGGCGCCCGCTCGGCACGACAAGGGTGAGGG
>NZ_JBFRFE010000017.1:0-17009 GCF_052114665.1 Stenotrophomonas sp. 2YAF22
GCGCGCTTCACTGCGGGCCTGGTGTTCCTGCCGCACGATGCCGACGCCGCGCAGGCCTGCCGCGTACAGCTGCAGCAGCAGATCGAGGCGGTAGGCTGCAGGGTGGCCGGCTGGCGCGAAGTACCCACCGACGACAGCGTCTGCGGCCAACTGGCACGCGACACCCTGCCGCGCATCGAACAGGTGTTTGTCGATGCGGGCGTCGGCCAGGATGACGCCGGCTTCGGCCTGGCCCTGTTCCTGGCCCGACGCCGCAGCGAGCAGCTGCTGCGCGCGCATGCCGACTACTACGTCACCACGCTCAGCCCCAACGCCATCAGCTACAAGGGCATGGTGCTGCCGGACAAGCTCAGCCGCTTCTTCCCGGACCTGCAACGGCGCGAACTGGCCTCCAGCGCCATCGTGTTCCACCAGCGCTTCTCCACCAATACGCTGCCGCGCTGGCCGCTGGCGCACCCGTTCCGGATGCTCGCCCACAACGGCGAGATCAACACCATCGAAGGCAACCGGCGCTGGGCGCAGGCGCGCAGCAAGGTGTGGAAGACGCCCCGTTTCGACATCGGCGAGTTCGATCCGGTCATCTCCATGCACGGCTCCGATTCGCAGAGCCTGGACAACATGCTGGAACTGATGGTGTCCGCCGGCATGGAGCTGATCCAGGCGCTGCGCATCCTGGTACCGCCGGCAACGCAGTCGCTGGAATTCAAGGACCCGGACTTGGCCGCGTTCTACGAGTTCCACGGCCTCAACAGCGAACCCTGGGACGGCCCGGCCGGCATCGTCGCCTGCGACAGCCGCTACGCGGTGTGCACCCTCGACCGCAACGGCCTGCGCCCGGCGCGCTGGATGCTGACCGCTGATCGCCACTTCCTGGTCGCCTCTGAAGCAGGCGTCTGGGAAGTACCGACCGAGCGCGTGGTGCGCAAGGGCAAGCTCGGCCCGGGCGAGATGATCGCCATCGACCTCAAGCGCGGTGACCTGCTCGATTCGGAGGCCATCGACCGCATCAACCGCGGCCGTGCACCGTACAAGCAGTGGCTGCAGCAGGGCGTCACCTACCTGCAGACCGAACTGATCGATCCGTCGCTGGTGGAAGAGCCATTCGACGAAGGCACGCTGCGCAGTTACCACAAGCTGTACCAGCTCAGCAGCGAGGAAGTGGAACAGGTGCTGCGGCCGCTGGCCGAGACCGAGCAGGAAGCCACCGGCTCGATGGGCGATGACACGCCGATGGCCGTGCTCAGCCAGCGCAGCCGTCCGCTGTACGACTACTTCCGCCAGGCCTTCGCGCAGGTCACCAACCCGCCGATCGACCCGCTGCGCGAAGACTGCGCGATGTCGCTGTCCACCCAGCTCGGCAAGGAGACCAACATCTTCCATGCCGGCCCGGAGACGGTGAACCACGTCATCCTCAACTCGCCGGTGCTGAGCCAGCGCAAGCTGCGCCAGCTGCTGAAGATGGACCAGTACGTGCAGGCCAACCGCCTGCTCGACCTGTCCTACAGCGAAGAGGAAGGCCTGCGTGCCGGCATCGAACGCATCTGCGTCGAAGCCGAACAGGCTGCGCGCGACGGCATGGTGATGCTGCTGCTGTCCGACCGCTACCCGGTGGCCGGGCGGCCGATGGTGCATGCGCTGCTGGCCACCAGCGCCATCCACCACCACCTGTCACGGCTGGGCCTGCGCTGCGACGTCAACCTGATCGTCGAGACCGGCACCGCGCGCGACGCGCATCACATGGCCTGCCTGCTCGGCTTCGGTGCCACGGCGGTGTACCCGTACCTGGCCTACCAGACCCTGTTCGACCTGGGTCGTCGCGGCATCCTCAAGCTCAGCAAGGGCGGCGAGCAGTCGCAGATCGGCCGCCGCTACCGCAAGGGCATCTACAAGGGCCTGTCCAAGATCATCTCGAAGATGGGCATCTGTACCGTGGCCAGCTACCGCGGTGCGCAGCTGTTCGAGATCATCGGCCTGGAGCCTGAGGTCGTGGAGCTGTGCTTCCCCGATACCGCTTCGCGCATCGGTGGCGCCGGCTTCGCGCGGCTGGATACCGACGCGCGTGAACTATGCGCGCAGGCCTGGGACGCCCAGCAGGGCGTGGATGTCGGCGGCCTGCTGAAGTACGTGCACGGCGGCGAGTACCACATGTACAACCCGGACGTGGTGACCACCCTGCAGCGCGCAGCGCGCAGCGGTGACCCGCGTGCGTGGCAGCAGTACTGCGATGCCGTGYATGCGCGCCCGCCGTCGGCGCTGCGCGATCTGCTGCAGCTGGTGCCGGCGGCAACGCCGACACCGCTGGACGAAGTGGCACCGGCCAGCGATCTGTTCCCGCGTTTCGATACCGCCGCGATCAGCCTCGGTGCGCTCTCGCCCGAGGCGCATGAAGCGCTGGCCATTGCGATGAACCGCCTCGGCGGCCGCAGCAATTCCGGCGAAGGTGGCGAAGACCCGGCGCGCTATGGCACCGACAAGCGGAGCAAGATCAAGCAGGTGGCCTCGGGCCGCTTCGGCGTCACCGCCGAATACCTGGTCAACGCCGAAGTGCTGCAGATCAAGGTCGCCCAGGGCGCAAAGCCCGGCGAGGGCGGCCAGCTGCCCGGGCACAAGGTCAATGAACTGATCGCACGCCTGCGCTATGCCAGGCCGGGCATCGGCCTGATCTCGCCGCCGCCGCACCACGACATCTACTCCATCGAAGACCTGGCGCAGCTGATCTACGACCTCAAGCAGGTCAACCCGACCGCGCTGGTGTCGGTGAAGCTGGTCAGCCATGCCGGCGTCGGCACGATCGCGGCGGGCGTGGTCAAGGCCGGTGCTGACCTGATCACCATTTCCGGCCACGACGGCGGTACCGGTGCTTCGCCGGTCAGCTCGATCCGCTACGCCGGCGTGCCGTGGGAACTGGGCATCGCCGAGGCGCACCAAGCGCTGGTGGCCAACGACCTGCGCGGGCGCACCCTGCTGCAGACCGATGGCGGCCTGAAGACCGGCCTGGACGTGGTCAAGGCTGCGCTGCTGGGCGCGGACAGCTTCGGCTTCGGCACCGCGCCGATGATCGTGCTGGGCTGCAAGTACCTGCGCATCTGCCACCTCAACAACTGCGCCACCGGCGTGGCCACCCAGGACGAACGCCTGCGCGAGAACCACTTCACCGGCCAACCCGAGCGCGTGGAGAACTTCTTCCGCCTGCTGGCCGAGGAAGTACGCGGCTGGCTGTCGGTGCTGGGCGCACGTTCGCTGCAGGAAATCGTCGGCCGCACCGACCTGCTGCGCCAGCTTGAGGTCTCGCCGCGCGAAGACGTGCGCGTGGACCTGTCGCGGCTGCTGGCCGACGCCAGTTACCCGGGCAGCCACTGCGCCGCACAGCGCCTGTATGAATCTCCGGACAGCCTGGCCACGCAGATGGACGGCCTGCTGGCCGAGGCCATCGAACACAAGCGCGGTGGCGAGCATCGCTTCCTGATCCACAACACCGACCGCAGCATCGGCACCCGCCTGGCCGGCGCCGTCGCACGCACGCACGGCAACCAGGGCATGGCCGAATCGCCGCTGGAACTGCGCTTCCGTGGCAGCGCCGGACAGAGCTTCGGCGCCTTCAACGTCGGCGGCCTGCACCTGGAAGTGGAGGGTGAAGCCAACGACTACGTCGGCAAGGGCATGGCCGGCGGCCGCCTGGTGGTGCGTCCGCCGCGTGGCGCACGCTTCGAGGCACGCAGCACCGCCATCATCGGCAACACCTGTCTGTACGGCGCAACCGGTGGCGAGCTGTTCGCCGCTGGCCGTGCCGGTGAACGATTCGCCGTGCGCAACTCCGGCGCACTGGCTGTAGTGGAAGGCGCAGGCGATCACTGCTGCGAGTACATGACCGACGGCGTGGTGCTGGTGCTGGGCAAAGTCGGCCTCAACTTCGGTGCCGGCTTCACCGGTGGCCTGGCCTACGTGCTGGACGTGGACCGCGATTTCGTCGACCGCTACAACCACGAGCTGATCGACATCCATCGCGTCTCCGCCGAAGGGTTCGAGAACTACCGCCAGCACCTGCACCGCCTGATCGGCCGTCATCGCGAACTGACCGGCAGCATCTGGGCGCAGCAGATCATGGACGAGTTCCGCGATTACATCGGCAAGTTCTGGCTGGTCAAACCCAAGGCCGCCAGCATCGAGTCGCTGACCGAAACCCTTCGCCGCGCGGCGTGACACACCGCACGTGACGGATGCGCCGCATGCACTGGGCGCACCGGCCTCCCCACCGCTGTAGTGCCGGCCGCTGGCCGGCATCCGGAAATCCACAGAGTCCGCCATGAGCCGCAAGCACGCCTTCCAGTTCCTCGACCTGCCCCGGACCATGCCGCAGCGCATCCCGGTCGAACTGCGCACCTCCGGCGACTGGGGTGAGCTGTACGGAAAGTTCGGCAAGGAAGAGGCGCAGTACCAGGCAGGCCGCTGCCTGGACTGCGGCAACCCGTACTGCAGCTGGAAGTGCCCCGTGCACAACGCCATTCCGCAATGGCTGCAGCTGGTGCAGGAGAACCGCATCCATGAAGCGGCCACGCTGTGCCACAGCACCAACCCGCTGCCGGAAGTGTGCGGCCGGGTGTGCCCGCAGGATCGCCTGTGCGAGGGCAGCTGCACGCTGGAAGAGTTTGGTGCAGTGACCATCGGCGCGGTGGAGAAGTACATCGTAGACACTGCACTGGCCACCGGCTGGCGGCCGGACATGACGGCGGTGCAGCCCACCGGCCACACGGTGGCCGTGATCGGTGCCGGCCCCGCAGGCCTGGCCTGTGCCGACCGCTTGGCGCATGCCGGCATCACCGCAGTGGTCTACGACCGTTACGAACAGGTCGGCGGCCTGCTGCAGTTCGGCATCCCGAGTTTCAAGCTGGACAAGGACGTGATCCGTCGTCGTCGCGACGTGCTTGAAGGCATGGGCGTGCAGTTCCGCCTCGGCGTGGAGATCGGCCGCGACATCAGCCTGCAGCAGCTGCTGGACACCCATGATGCGGTGTTCGTCGGTACCGGCGCCTACCGCTACACCGATGGTGGCCTCGACGGCCAGGACCTGAAGGGCGTGCTGCCGGCATTGCCGTTCCTGGTGCAGAACAGCCGCATCGTCGGCGGTGATGACCCGCAGGGCCGCCCGATCGCCGGCTGGGAAGACCAGATCGCCCTGCCCGACCTCAATGGCAAGCGCGTGGTGGTCCTCGGCGGTGGCGACACCGGCATGGACTGCGTGCGCAGCGCGGTGCGACTGGGCGCGGCCAAGGTCACCTGTGCCTACCGCCGCGACGAAGCCAACATGCCGGGCAGCGCGCGCGAAGTCGCCAATGCACGCGAGGAAGGCGTGCGCTTCCTGTTCAACCGCCAGCCGCTGTCGATCGAAGCCGGCGCCGATGACGAAGTGATCGGCGTCACCGTCATCGAGACGCGCCTGGGCGAACCCGATGCCAACGGCCGCCAGAACGCGGTGCAGATCGAGGGCAGCGAGTCGCTGCTGGAAGCGGACGTGGTGATCATCGCGTTCGGTTTCTCGCCCAGCGTGCCGTCGTGGCTGGCCGAGCATGGCGTGGAGGGCCAGGCCAACGGCCGCATCCTCGCCGGCGGCAAGGGCAAGCTGCCCTTCCAGACCGCCCATCCGCGCCTGTTCGCCGGGGGTGACGCGGTGCGCGGTGCCGACCTGGTGGTGACCGCGGTGGCCGAAGGTCGCGACGCCGCTGCCAGCATCGCGCGGCTACTGGCGCACTGACAGACCGACCGGCGGCATCAGTACTGCGGCAAGGGTGGCATGCAGTGCTGGGCGGTCGGCCGGCTTGGCGATGAAGCGATCGATGCCGGCGTCGTGACAGGCCTGGCGGGTACTGTCGAGGACGCTGGCGGTCAACGCGATGATCGGTACCCGTGCTGCATCGTCCCGTGGATCGGCGCGGATGGCGCGGGCCAGGGCAAAGCCGTCCATGCCCGGCATGTGGCAGTCGGTGATGACCAACGCGAACCGTTGTGTCTGCCACGCCTGCCAGGCTTGCTCGCCATTGGCGGTGGCATGCACCTGCAGGCCCAGTTCCCGCAGGCGCCGGACCAGCAGCTGCAGGTTGGTGGGATGGTCTTCGGCAACCAGTACCCGCACCGGCGGCAGCGTTGGCAGGTCAGCGGCCTCGCCACGATGCTCCGCCGATGGCGCGTCGCAGGCCGGCAGGTACAGGTCCAGCCACACCGTGGTGCCCGCGCCCGGCGTGCTGCACAGGTGCAGTTGCCCGCCCATCGACGCCGCAAGCTCCCGGCAGATCGCCAGGCCCAGGCCGCTGCCGCCGAAGCGCCGGGTGGTGGAGGCATCGGCCTGGGTAAACGCTGCGAACACCGCCCGCTGGCGCTCGCGGCTGATGCCCACGCCGGTGTCGGTCACCTGCAGCCGCAGCTCCTGGCCATGCTCGCGCTGGTGCAGCACCCGCACCTGCAGGTCCACCCCACCCTGCAGGGTGAATTTCAGCGCGTTGCCCGCCAGGTTGAACAGGATCTGGCGCAGGTGCAGCGCATCCGCCAACGACCCACGCTGAAGCGCGGGATCCACCTCGCAGCGCAGATGCAGACCTTTGCTTGCCGCCACCGGAGCCAGCAGGCGCTGCACCGCCCGCAGCAGTCCGGCCAGATCGGTGGGCAGGCACTGCGGTGACCGTGGCCCCGACTGCAGGCGTTGGCTGTGCAGCACGTCATCGAGGATCTGTCGCAGCATCTGCGCGGCATCATCGATGGTCGCCAGTACCTGGCGCTGGCGCGCATCCAGTGCGCCGCTGCCCAGGCACTCCAGCATCCCCAGCAGCGTGCTCATCGGCGTGCGGATCTCGTGGCTCATGGTGGCCAGGAAATGGGTCTTCGCGGCGGCATCCTGCTCCGCGTCACGCCGGGCATCGTTCAACGCCTGCGTACGTGCGCGCGCCTCGGTGACATCCATCCAGTATCCGCTCCATTCCACGCCGCTGTCGCTGCAGGCAATCGGTCGCCCGTGCGAACGTACCCAGCGCCAGCCGTTGGGGCCGCGCGTGCGGAAAGTGATGTCGATGGGCCCGCGCACCAGTGCGGCGGCGTCGACGCAGGCCAGCACCGAGCGGCGGTCCTGCGGATGGACTGCGGCCAGCAGACTGCCATGGTCGACCCGCGCGGTATCCACGCTGATCCCGAACAGCGCGTGCACGTCGCCGGCAATATGGGGAACGCTGTACTCGCCGGTGCTGCTGCGCCGCGCCCGGTACACCACCGCCGGCAGGTTGGCGGTGACGTCCTGCAGGCGCTGTTCCAGGGCCTGCCTGCGCAGGCCTTCGCGGTGCAGCCGCCAGTAGCCGAACGCATACACCAGGCCCATCGTCAGCAGCACCAGCAGCACAGCGATCGACCCGCGCAGGGGCGACACCGGCGCGTGGCCGCGACGAGGGGACGTCACGATCCAGCGTGCCCGCAATGCCTCGCGCTGCTCCTGTGTCATGCCTGCCTGCAGCTGGTTGAAGCGGGCCACCAGATGCGCGCACGCCGGCAGTGCGGCCAATACCAGTGCATCGCTGAAGCCGGCCGGCGCTGCCACGTCCAGCGCGTCGCCCGGCTGATTGCGCAGCGTGGCTTCCACGTCCACCAGGTTGCCCACCACCGCATCGACCTGGCCGCTGCTCAGCAGCCGCAGTGCCGTGTCCAATGTCGCCACCTGCAGCAGCGGCACGGCCGCACCCGACTCCTCCAGCATCCGGGCAAGTGGCACGATGTCGGGGCTGGCCACGCCGCGGCCGTGCAGTCCGTCGAGGCCGATGATCGGCAGCGCGTCGGGGCGTCGCACGATCACCTGCGGCACCTGCAGGTAGGGCACGCTGGCCATCCAGCCTTTCGGCTTCTGCGCACGCGGCCAGCCAAGCACGGCCTGGGTCCCGGCAGGCAGCGCGCCGGCGGCCAGCGCCGGCGCCGCGACCGGTGTGGCGCGCAGCGTGGGGTACTGCTCCTGCAGCAGCGCCAGGTAGACGGCCACCAGGCCCTGTGGCGTGTCGTCCAGACTGGATGACAACGGTGCACGGTCAGCGGGGTAGGCAAGCAGGATGGGGCCTTCGCACTGTCCGGCCCAGGCCTGTGCTGACAACAGCGACAGGGCGACGATGCGGGCCAACGGGCCAGCGACATTCACGGTGGACATCCTCATGTCGCATGCAGGGGCATGGCCGCATCGCGGTACGACCTCCCGTCACGCTAGCGACGCGCTTCCCAGCAACAATGAGGAAATTTGTAAAACCCTCCGAAACCGTCAATAGCGACATACACTGCCGCTTCTACCGATCCCGGAGCTTTCGATGCGCATCGGCCTGGCCGCCAACCGTCTCCATCACAACGACGCGCGCGCGGCACTGTTCCGCTGGCTGCGCGCCAGCGAACCCGGGCTGCGCGAACTGGGCGTGACGCTGTGTGCGGTCGGACGTACCCACGATGCGATCCAGCGCAACGGTTTCCTTGCCGGTTACGACGGCCTGCAGCGCTATCCGTACGGTCGCGAAGGCGGGTTGATGAAGCTGGTGGCCGAAGTGGTGGGCATGGGCGCCGAGCGTACGCTGGACGGTGCGGTCTATCTGATGGATCCGGTGGATCCTTCCTCGGTGTTCCCCGAGGCGACCGCGCTCAAGCGCCAGTGCGTGATCCACGGCAAGCCTTTCATTTCCACCGTGGCCACCGCCCGCGACTGGATCGAGGTGGAGCGCGTCCATGCTGGCCTGGCCGCCGATGCCGGCGCCGACGACCTGCATGCGTTCGAAGGGCAGACGCTGGCGTTGATCGCACACGATGCGATGAAGCCGGCGATGCTGGCGTTCGCCGATGAACACTTCGACGTGCTGGCGCGTTTCGGCGAACGTGTAGCCACCGGTACCACCGGACAGCGCTTGAACGAGCTGGCCTGGAGCCGCGGCTGGCCCGCGGATACGGCATGGGTGACGCGCTACCAGAGCGGTCCGATGGGGGGCGATGCGCAGATTGCCGACCGCGTGCTGGAAGGTCGTTGCCAGCGTGCGATCTTCTTCGAGGATCCGCATGTGGCGCGCCAGCATGAAGCGGACATCCAGCTGCTGGAGCGGGCGGTGACCACGGTGACCGATCAGGCGGTATGCATCACTGCACCGCGCGTGGCGGCGCGGTGGGCGGAGGCTGCGGCCCTGCGTGCGGGTCGATGAGGTTTGCGGCCAACGGCTGAGCCCCTCGTGGTGGCCGTTCAAATCAAAAGCTGTGCTTGGCCGGACGGGTGGGCCATGCAGGGGACGCTGCAAGTACATCCATGTAAGCTCGATGGCGCCATCCATGGCGCCAACGCCCCTGCATGCCCCACCCGCCCGACCTCAGACAGTTTCCGTGCCACCACGGAAGAGAAGAAGAAGAGCACGAGCAAAGCGGGTCGCGCGTTGTGTGCGCTTAAGCAGCCGCAGCCCATGCTCGGCTGCTCGATACCCTCTCTGGAGTGGAGCCCTTTCTGTTGAAGGGGCGCGCCGAAGGCGGGGGTAGAGGAGGAATGCGCGGGCAGCTGCTGTAGCGCGAGCGCTACAGCAGCTGCCGGAGCATGGCCTTGAGGCGTCGCCCTTCCAGCTGGAAGTAGTCGCGCTGCTCGCGCCAGTCGGGGAAGCGTTGTTCCACTTCGTGCCAGAACGCGGGCGAGTGGTTGGCCTGGATCAGGTGGCAGAGTTCGTGCACCAGCACGTACTCGAAGGCGGCGGGACGGCCCAGTACCAGTGCCAGGTCCAGCGCCATGCTGCCGTCAGGGGCCAGCGAGCCCCATTGCGAGGACATCACCTTCAACCGCAGGCGGCTGGGCGCGCGCGGCAGGCCGGGCAGGTACTTCGGCAACCAGCGGCCGACATCGGCGCGGGTCTGTGCTTCATAGAATTCGCGCAGCAGGCGGCGCAGGGTCGCATCGCCGCCCCGGCTCGGCCATTGCACGCAGGCACCGTGTTCGTCGATTTCCAGCCGTGCGTAGCGGCCTTCCTGCCAGCGCAGTGGCAACAACTCGCCGCGCAGGGGCAGCACCCCTTCGACGCCGGGCTGCAACGCGGCGGGCAGGCCRTGCCCCTGGTAGTGGCGCAGCTGCAGCCCCAGCCATTCGCGATGCAGTTCCAGGAAGCGCTCGCCCATCACCAGGCTGGCACGCGGCGGCAACGTCAGTCGTGCGCCGCGCTCATCGACGCTGAGCTTGATCCGGCGCGCGCGCGGATCACGCACGCGCAGTATCTCGATCTCGACATCCTCCAGGCGCAGGCGAACGGTATCGCGCTGCACGGTGGCGGGTGGGACCGGCGAGATCAGGCGGCGCAGCAGACGGCTCATGGTCCCAGCATAGCGCCGTGCGGGGCCGCCGGATGACCGGCGGCCGACGGCCTGCCTGTTCAGTCAGCCTTGCTGAGCTTGAAGGCTTCTTCAAGCAGCAGGAACAGGCGACGGATCTCCGCACTCTGCAGGGCGAAGCGGGCATCGAACTCGGCACGGCGGCCGTCTTCGTCGGCATGTTCCAGCTGGTCAAGCGCGCCGTCCAGGAACTTCAGCTTGCGCACGATCAGGTCGTCGCCCAGCACGAAGGACAGGTTGTCCTCGAACACCAGGGCCAGCTTGGTCACCTGCTTGCCGGCATCCAGGTGCTTGTCGATCTCGTCGCAGCGCAGTTCCTGGTGCTGGCACTTGACCACCGCGCCGCCTTCCACCGGGTCCTTCATCTCGCACTCCTCGCCCAGGCTGAAGCCGGTGGGCAGGGGCTCGCCGGCGATCCAGCCGGTCAGGATCGAACGCGGCGCGACTTCGGCGTTCAGCGGCATCGCCGGGAAGCTGCCGAGCAGGCCGCGGATGTCGGACATGAAGTATTCGCCGGTCTTGCGGCTGGAGGTGTCCACCACCACGTAGCCATGCAGCTGGTCGATGAAGGCATCGTTGCGCGAGGACTTCACGAACGCGCGCGGCAGCAGCTCATGCAGCAGGTCGTCCTTCATGCGCTTGCGCTCGCGACCACCGGGGCGGCGGCCTTCCTTCTCCTCGATCTCTTCCAGCTTGCGCTCGAGCAGGTCGTTAACCACCGCGCCGGGCAGGATCTTGTCCTCGCCACCGACGGTCAGCCACAGGTGTTCAGCAATGCGGTGCGAGAGAGCTTCCTTCTCTTCGCGGCCGAACGGTGAGATGAAACCACGCGAGTTCATTTCCAGCGCGCCGACCGGCTTGAGCAGGGCGTGCGGCAGCAGGGTGTCGACTTCGGAAAAATCAGTGGAGGTCGGGAAGCGGAAGAACGTCAGGTTGCGAAAGAACATGGAATTCCGGTGTCTGAAGAAGAAGGGCGCCCGACCTTAAACGGCAGGCGTCTCGGGAACTGCGTCGGCCAGCCAGGCATCGGCATGTGCCGCATCGCCACGGCGGCCCAGGGCCATGAAATCGAACAAGGCGGCATCGGCCAGCTGCGCAGGTCGCACGTCGGCCATCGCCCGTGCGATCTGTTCGATGCGCCCGGGATGGTCCTGGTCCCACTGCTTGAGCATCAGGCCGACCTGCCGACGCTGCAGGTTTTCCTGGCTGCCGCACAGGGTGCAGGGAATGATCGGGAAACGGCGTGCCTGCGCGTACTGCGCGATGTCGTGCTCGCGCACGTACGCCAGCGGGCGGATCACCACGTGCTGTCCATCGTCGCTGAGCAGCTTCGGTGGCATGGCGGCCAGCTTGGCATGGTGGAACAGGTTCAGGAAAAACGTGGCCACCACATCATCACAATGGTGGCCCAGTGCGATCTTGCTGAAGCCATGCGTCTTGGCATGGTTGTACAGCGCGCCACGGCGCAGGCGTGAGCACAGCGAACACATCGTGCGCCCCTCCGGAATGACCCGGCTGACCACTGAATACGTGTCCTGCTCGATGATCTGGTACGGCACGCCCAGCCCGGCAAGGTACTCCGGCAGGACATGCTCGGGGAAACCGGGCTGTTTCTGGTCCAGGTTCACCGCCACCAGTTCGAACGGCACCGGCGCCTTTTTCTGCAGCTGCAGCAGCATGTCCAGCAGGGTGTAGCTGTCCTTGCCGCCGGACAGGCAGACCATGACCTTGTCGCCTGCTTCGATCATTCCGAAGTCGGCGATGGCCTGGCCGACCTGGCGGCGCAGGCGCTTGCCCAGCTTGTCCGCCCCGTGCCCGGCCACGCGCGGATCGCGCGAAACGCGCTGCGGGGGATCGGGCAGGGAGATCACGGCGGACATGGCGCCATTCTACCGGCTTGCGGCAGCCCGGACCCGGGGTCGGGATTCCCCTCTCCCGGCAGTCATCGTCGCTGTGTATGCTCGGAGACCGTGGACACCTACAACCCCGCCGAAATCGTCGAACACCTCGTCGCCCTGCGCGCCGAGCACCGGTCGCTGGATGAACAGATCGCGCGCATGGCCGCCAACGGCGAAGATGAGCTGGAGTTCAAGCGCCTGAAGCGGCGCAAGCTGCAGCTGAAGGACTGCATCACCAAGCTGGAAAGCCTGCAGATTCCGGACGAACCGGCGTAACCGGTGGCCCATCCACGCATGGCGTGGATCTACTGGCCCACGCCGCCCCGAACGCCGATGGCACAGCGGCCACCTATGGATCCACGCCATGCGTGGATGGGGCCCTGCATCAACGCGGCAGCGCCAGCTCCGCACTCCAGGCCGTCTCACCGTCCACGGTCAGGTCGCAGCGCCGCACGTTGTCGGCACCGGAACAGCGCAGCCCCAGCGGGTGCCCGTACCAGTCACCGGCAAGACCCTGGCGAGCGGCGGATTCATCACCGCTGATACGCGCCTCGCCGGCCAGCCACAGGCGGTAGTGCGCCTGTTGCCCGGTCTCTGCCTGCAGACACAGGCGCACCGGCGCATCGGCCAGTCGCCCGGGCAGGCTGTCGTCAACGCAGGCTTCTGCAGCCTGCACCGAAGTAACCGCAAGGCCTCCGGCCGCGATCAACGTGGCCAGGCCCGACAGGCGCCGCAGGTTCAATCCTGCGGTGCCGGTTCGTCCGGGCGCGCCGCTTCCGGGCTGACCCGTTCGATGGTGTGGCGCAGTTCGCGGCCGAGGATGAACTTGGCATCCTTGGCCCAGGCATCCAGGCGCTCGTCGAACAGCAGCTTGCTGTTCTCGTCCGGCCACACCAGGCGCAGCTCGCGCAGCTTCTGGATGAAGCCGCGGAACAGCGACTTGTCGAAGAACTCCGGCGCGGCCGGTGCATAGAGCAGGCTCAGGCGCTGTGCGGCCTGCTGGCACAGGCTCTCCAGCTCGGCGGCGCCGAGCGTGCCCGGGCCGTTCTTCACCAGTACCGAAATGGCGATGTAATAGCGCTCGAACGCCTGCTGCAGCGAGTGGCCGATCGCGCGCAGGCGGAACACTTCGTCGGTCTGCCCGGTGTTGCGCGCAAGGATGCCGCCGTCGTCTTCGTTGACGTTCTGCAGCAGGCCCTCACGCACGAACACGTCGATGGTCTGGTCGATGCGCTGGGCGAACTCGTCCTCGGTCCACGGCAGGAACAGCTCGGCCTGCAGGAACGGGTACACCGTGCGGCCCAGCTGCACCAGGCCGGTGCGGCTCATGCGGCGGTTGTTCTGGAAGCAGCAGGCCACCCACGACGATGCGGTGAACAGGTGCACCACGTTGTTGCGGAAGTAGCTCAGCAGCACCGCGGTATCGCCGCTGACGCTGAGCACGTCGCCCAGCGGGTGCTTGATGCGGGTGAGGACGTTGATCTCTTCGGCGTGGGCGATGATCCGCTCCGGAGAGTGCGGGGTCACCGTCACCCGGCCCGAATACGGCATCTCCACCAGCAGGGTCTTGCACAGCTCGATCTGCGCGATCAGGTCGGCCTCGCCCATCGCATGCTTGGGCGTGGACAGCAGCGCCAGCGCCAGCAGGTTGATCGGATTGACGTCGGCCGCGCCGTTGATGCGCACCTGGATGCGCTCGGCCAGGGTGTCGACGGTGGTCGACAGCCACGAGGGCTTCTCGTCCTCGGACACCGCCTCGCCACCCCACTCCGGAGCCTTCTCGGCCAGCACATCGTTCAGCGCGATGGGTTCGCCGAAGTTCACCACCACCTGGCCGTAGTTCTGCTTGAGCACCTTGGGGATGCCCCACAGCAGCTGCCAGATCGATTCCTTCTCCTTGGGCCGCCCGGACAGTTCATCCAGGTAGCTGCCGCCCTCCATCAGCTTCTCGTAGCCGATGTAGATGGGCTGGAACAGCACCGGCTTGCGCGGCTGGCGCAGGAACGCGCGCAGGGTCATCGAGATCATGCCGCCCTTGGGCTGCAGCAACCGGCCGGTACGCGAGCGCCCGCCCTCGACGAAGTACTCGATGGAATAGCCGCCGGCGACCAGCTGCGCCACGTACTCGCTGAGCACCGCCGAATACAGCGCGTTGCCGCGGATCGAACGACGGATGAAGAACGCACCGCCCTTGCGCAGCAGGGTGCCCACCACCGGCAGGTTCAGGTTGATGCCGGCCACGATGTGCGGCGGCACGATGCCGCGGTCGTACAGCAGGTAGGACAGCAGCAGGTAGTCCATGTGGCTGCGGTGGCTGGGCACGTAGACCACTTCGTGGCCCGGCGCTGCGGCCTTGAACTTGTCCAGGTGGTGCACCAGCACGCCGGCGTAGATGCGGTTCCACACGTGGCTGAGCATGAAGCTCGCCGAACGCACCACCGGGCTGGAATAGTCCGCGGCGATTTCCCAGGCGTAGGCATGCGCCTTCTTCCAGGCATCGCTGGTTTTGCTGTTGTCGCGCTTGGCCTGCGAGGCGATCGCCTCGCGCACCGTCTCGGCGGCCAGCACCTGGTCCACCAGCAGGCGCCGGGTCGACAGGTCAGGACCGATCACCGACTCGCGGATGCGGCGGAAATGGGTACGCAGCACGCGCTGCAGCTTGCGCACCGTACGCTCGGGCTCCAGGCCCTCGTCGATGGTCGAACGCAGCGAGATGGGCGGGGCGAAACGCACGATCGTGCTGCGGCCATTGAGCAGCACTGCCAGCAGGCGGCGGAAGCGGCCGACCAGCGCCCAGTTTTCCGAGAACAGCACGGCGAACCAGCCGCTCTGCTTGTCCGGGGCGCGGCCGACGAAGATCGACACCGGCACCAGGTGCACATCCAGGTCGTCGCGCACGCGATGGGCCTGCAGGACCTTGGCCAGCGAATCGGAATGGGTCTTGGCGCCGCGCTGCTCGGGAATCAGCGAGTTGCTGGAGCTGCGGCGCGACAGGGCCAGATAGGCGCGCTTGCGGCCGGTGGGGTCACCGGCCAGCGGTACCAGCGGCGACGGCAGACCGGCCTGGCGACAGGCCTTGTCCAGGATCAGCGCGTTGGACAGGCCGTAATCTTCCAGCACGTACATGACCGGGCGGCCATCGTTGTACTGGCCCGGGTCTTCCGGCTCGATCTTCAGCGACAGCCATGGCTCCACCAGGCGCCCGAGCAGGCGCGCCCACAGCGGGCGGCGGCCGGCAGGACGCGCGTGCACAGGCGTCGCCGCCGGCGGCGTGCCGGCGTCGGTCGAGGGGGACGCCGGCGCCGTATCGGCGGGCGTCGGCTGGGATTCTTCGCCGGGGAACGGCAGCGGGTTCTGTTTCGACATCGACGTCATTATGGCTTAGCCGATGGCGTTGCCGCTTCCCCATCGGTTGCCGGGGGGGTGACAGGGTCCGGAGCAGCGGCGGCGCGCGCCGCATCAGCCTGACGCAGCAGGGCGTCGGTATCGGCCAGGGTGCGGGTCAGGTACCAGTGGCCCTCACGCCGGCTCAGCGGCACCTGCACGGTCATCGCGCGGCCGGCGAGCTCGTACTGAAGGCGCACCAGGGCATTGTCGCCTTCCACCGACAACAGCTCACCACGCACGCTGCGCAGCGCCTCGTCCACGCCCAGCCCGTAGCTGGCCAGCACGGCCTTCACCGTCTGGATGAACGGCGCCAGCTGCTGCAGGCTGCCTTCCATGCCCGCGGCCTGCAGGCCGGCGTCGTCATGGAAACCGACCTTGGCCGCGGCGCCGACGAGGGCGGCGATGCTGCTGCGGGCCCTGGCACGGTCGCTGATGGGCGCGTCCTGTGCCCAGGCCGCCAGGGTCTGTACCAATTGGATGTAGTGCGCCTGCTGGCCGGGCGTATAACCCTTCTGGTGCCGCAGGTACTGCACACCGAAGTTGCCCATCGACTGCGCGGCCTGACGTACGGCGCGGGCCTGGCCAGCCAGCTGGCGGTCGAAACTGCGCTGCAGCTGCACGCTGGCACCGGGCTCACGCAGCGCCGCCAGCATCGGCAGCAACTGGTCGCCGAGCGGCAGTCCGGTCAGCGGCCACTGGCTGTGGCCGTCGGCCCATGCCTGCTGCAGGCGCTGATACTGGCTGGGGGGCACCGACAGCTTCGCATAGCCGACCAGATCGTCCTCGGCCAGCCGTTGCGCCATCGCCTGTACTGCGGCGACAGGTTCGGCCGGCGCGGCGGCCGGATCACTGCCGGATTCACGGCACGCGGCGATGGCCAGCAGCAGCATGGCCGCCAGCCCCCATCCCCGCGCAGACCTTCCTCGCACTACAACGCTCATGCAATCGGACTCCCCGGACCGGTCCGCATCTTGCGGCCTGCGACGTGACAGCGGCAAGCCGGGCCGTCACGGTTTCTGCCATGACCCGACTGCGCGGTGGCTCCATGCCGCGCGCCGACGGGCCTCTCCGTACCGGGCGGACAAAAAAAAGAGCCCGGATCACAGGGATCGCAGACTCTTCAAACCGGCGCAAGGCCGGTGGACAGTGTTGTGGCGCATGTCCGGTCCGAAGACCGGATGGCGGCGATCCTACGCTGCCCACAAAGTTAACGCAACACATGACAAAACACTATTCAACTCATTGATTTTATTGGATAAATTACATCATCAGATCTCTTCAATGAAATCTACGGCATGTTTTCCGGCGATTCGGGCATAAACGTCGGGGTCAGCGGCACACAGTTTCCCCGCCCTGACGTACCCGGACCCGCGC
>NZ_JBFRFE010000018.1:0-16329 GCF_052114665.1 Stenotrophomonas sp. 2YAF22
CGCTGGACCTACCTGACGCATCGCTGGCTGGGCATCGGCGGGTGCCTGCTGATGCTGCTGTGGTTCGTCAGCGGCATGGTGATGCTGTTCGTCGGCTACCCGAAGCTGACGCCAGCGGAGCGGTTGGCCGCGCTGCCCGCATTGGTCGACGCGCGGGGCTGGCAGGCACTTTCCGTGCTGCCGCAAGTGGTGCGACAGGAGCCTGAGCGCGTCGTGTTGACGACGCTGCGTGGCGAGCCCGCCTACGTGGTGCGCTCCGGCGCGAACGTGGGCGCGTGGTCGGTTCTTACCGGACAGGCATTGCCGCCGGTATCGGCGCAGTTGGCCGAGGTTTCCGCCGCGCAGTTCGCCGGCGGCCCTGCCTTCGTTGGCGCCATGCCGCTGGACGAAGACCGCTGGACGCATTCGCGCGCGCTGGATCCGCATCGACCGCTGTTTCGTGTCGGCGTCGGCGGCGCACAGCCCGGTGATGTCTACGTGTCCTCGCATACCGGCGAAGTCGTGCTGGATGCACCGCGCCTGCAGCAGCGCTGGAACTATGTGGGTGCGTGGTTACACTGGCTGTACTTCCTGCGCATGCAGTCGGTGGACCTGGTCTGGACCTGGACGGTGATCGTGCTGTCGGCGCTGTGCACGGTGGCCGCAATCAGCGGGGTCGTGGTCGGCATCTGGCGCTGGGGGTTTCGCGGACAGTACCGGTCAGGGTCGAAGACGCCGTACCAGGAGCCGTGGATGCGCTGGCATCACCTGATCGGCTTGATGGCGAGTGCATTCGTGTTCACCTGGATCTTCAGTGGGTTGATGTCGATGAACCCGCTTGGGGTGTTCAGCAGCTCACGCGCTTCGCTTGACGTTGCGCGCTATCAGGGTGGGGTGCCGGCGGATACTGGCGTCCTCGCGCAACCGGCTGCAGTACTGGCTGCGGTGCATACACCGCAGTTCGTGCCGGTCGAGATCCAGTGGCGACGCATCGGCGGTGAACTGTTCGCGGTGGCGCTGGATGGCAATGCCGATTCGCGCGTGGTCAGTGAGCGTGGCGGCGCACTGCAGGTGTCCACTGCGTTCGGTGCAGAATGGTTGCGGGGCAGGGTCGCGGCGATGTCCGACGCGGGGCTGCGCGGATTCACCATTCTGCAGGCGCCCGATGCCTACTTCTACCCACGCGCTGCAGAGGCGATGAACGGCGCCGCGGTACGTCGCTTTCCGGTGGCGATGGCTGATTTCGATGACGCTGAGGCAACCCGCGTCTATGTTGACCTGGCCACCGGCGATCTGCTGTTGGCGCTGGGCAAGCGCGAGCGCGCAGGTCGCTGGCTGTTCTCCTTCCTGCACAGCTGGGACTTGCCGGCAATGCTGCGGCAGCACAGTGCGCGGCTGGTCATGCTGCTGCTGCTCAGCCTGGCAGGCACCGCGTTATGTGCAACGGCAACCGTCATTGGCTACCGGCGGTTGCGCATGACATTCCGGCACAAGCGCCGCCATGCGCCTCATGCCCGCAGCCAGCGCGTCGACACCGCCACCAGCAACAGCGCCATCGCCACACCGACAAAGGCGGCGATGAGGCCGAAGTGATTGGCGGCGAAACCGATCAGCGCCGGGCCGGCAAGAATGCCGGCAAAGCCGAGGGTGGACACGGCGGTGATGGCGATCGCCCGCGGCATCCGGTTCTGGCTGCCAGCCAGCGACAACAGCGCCGGTGCGATGGTGGCGCAGCCCAGGCCGGCCAGCACATAGCCGACCAACGACACCTGCCATGGCGTGACCAGGGTGAGCACCAGCACGCCGGCGCAGGCCAGCAGCGCACCAGTCACGATCGCCCTCTGCCGGCCGATGCGCTCTACCAGGTTGTCTGTGCGTTAATGTGCAGTATCTGGCGTTGGTGGCGGCGCGTAGGGACGCCTGTACACACTGCGGCTGCAGCGCTGGTGAATCGCGCGCGAGTTGGTGCTGTCCATCGCCTTTCCAGCGCGGCATCATGGCAAGGCACCCGGCACGGAACCCTGCATGTCCTCCACTGTTCACCACAAGCTGCGCATCGGCGCCGATCAGTTCACCGGCCAGAAGGTGGTCGACCAGCAGTTCCTCGAATGCGATTTCTCCGGCGTGGACCTCACCGCCACCGAGTTCGTGAACTGCGGCTTCTACGATGCCGACACGCGCACCGGGTGCCGTTTCAGTGGTGCCACGTTGAAGGAAGCCAGCTTCCGCCAGTGCGACATCAGCATGTGCAGCTTCAACTTCATCAAGGCGCTGGGGCTGGAAATCAGCGAATGCCGCGCACAGGGTGCCGATTTCAGCAACGCCAGTTTCATGAACCAGATCACCACGCGCAGCTGGTTCTGCAGTGCCTTCATCAAGAAGAGCAACCTGCGCTATGCCAACTTCTCGCGGGTGACGCTGGAGAAGTGCGAGCTGTGGGAAAACCGCTGGGACGGCGCCAACGTGAGCGGCGCCAGTTTTGCGGGGTCGGACCTGTCCGGCGGCCAGTTCGATGGCGTCGACTGGAATTCCGCCAACTTCACCGATTGCGACCTGACCAACTCCGAACTGGGCGAACTGGACCTGCGCAGCACCAACCTGCGTGGCGCCACGCTCGATGTGCAGCAGGTCGCGCTGCTGATGCAGCGGATCGGCATCACCGTGGTGCCATGAGCGTGCGTCGCGGCGCTATACCGGTGTGGCCGGCGCATGTGCCACCCAGCCCTTGAAGCTGAAGCCGGCGTAGAACAGTTCCACGTTCTCGAAGCCGGCCTCCTGCAGCAGCGCCACTTCCTGTTCGGGTGAGAGCAGCGGCAGGCGCTCGGCAATCGCCTCGATCGCGCGCTGTGTATCGGCACGTGGAATGCCGGAAGCCTCGGCGAACGCGGCGTAGCGCTGCAGCCAGCGATGCTTGCCGTCTGCGTCCTGCGGCACGCTGTGGTGGGCCACCACCAGCGGAGAACCCGGTCGCAGCCGTTGCCGCAGTTCGCGCAGGGTGTGCAGGCGCTGTTCAATGGTGAGGAAGTGCAGGGTCAGCAGGCAGGTGGCGCCGTCGAAGACGGTCTGCGGGGCATCGTCGATGTAGCCTTCCAGCAGCGTCACCTGGGCCATCAACGGCCCCAGGGTCTGTTCGGCCAGCGCGAGCATTGGCGCGGCAGGATCGACGCCGAGCATCCGCCATTGCGGGTGCGCTTCTGCGAAGGCCTTGAGTTCCAGACCGCCGCCTGCGCCGAGCACCAGCACCTCGCCATCATCGGGTACGTGTTCGGCCAGCAGCAGGTGGCTCATCTGCTGCAGTCCGAGGAAACCTGGTACCTGCCGCAGCGGGCCCTCCGCGTAGCGGGCCACGGCGTGGGGATCGGAGAAGGACATCGGAAGGACTCCTGCGGCAATGGCGAACATCCACTTTACCGTGCTCGGCAAGTCTCGATTGCACAGTGGCCCGCCTTTGCTTAAGGTCTGCGCCTGCATGCATTGAAGAGATCGGGAATGGACCCTCGCAGCCCCGCGATGCCATCGGCGGAAGCCTTCGAACTGGCGCTGACAATGCTGGGACGGGAGGGCGTGGATGAGGAGCAGGCCGAGCGGGCGCTGCTCGCGCTCGGCAGCGAACACTGGCAGATGCGCCGCCTGCTGGTGTGGTTGCCTGAAGCCTTCGCCATGGCCCTGATCGGTCATATGGAACTGGGCGTGCAGCTGCCCGGTACATTCACCGCCTCCGACGCACAAGGCGAGCTGCATGAACTGCCGCTCGACCGTGAGCCTGTATTCGCCGCCGGTCTCCAGCGCGCCCTGGTCATGTACCACGAAGGTCCACGCGCCGCGTTCCGGGCGATCTGCCAGCGCAGTTCGTCGCTCAATGCGATCGACAATGCCTTGAATACCGGCGCCGATCTGCAGGGCGCGGCGCTTTCGGGTCCGGAGCTTCTGGACATCCCGGCAGAGACCTACCTCGCCCATTGAGCCGGGGCTTTTCAGAGCGCGGGCTTCATCCCGTCTGCTTCCAGGCGATACAGGCCGGCCAATCGCCAGTCATCGTGTACGCGCTGCAACCGGTACTCATGGATGCGGACGGTGGAGCGGCGCTGTTGCGCGGTACGTATGGACGCTGCGTCGCCGAGGATCTGCACGGCCAGGACCTGTTCCATTTCCGGATCATGCGCTGACTCGACGCTGGGCCGGCGCATGACGGTGCGAGAGGTGCCCGGCAGGGCATAGTGCTCCACCAGCTTCGCGTACGACGCATCGGCCAATGCCTGGCCGCGCGATGGGCCATGCTCTGCCAGCCGTGCAAGCGAGGCCTTGTTCCATTCCAGGAAGTCGGACTGGAAGGCGCGCATGCGTACGACCGGCGTGCTGCCGCCCAGATCCAGCGCGCTGCGTTCGAAAACAAGAAGCGGCAGAACCTCGCCGAACCCCACGTCGCGGCCATAGCGGAAGCTGCGTTCGGCCTGCAGCCTTCCATTGCAAAGCAGGGCGACGCGACCGGGCCTGCTGGAATGAACCATCAAGTGCCGTTGAAAATAGCCCTGTACCGGCTCGGCATCCGTGTTGGACGCCCCCGGCGCGGTGATCTGCAGTTGGAAGTTGCCATCCGTGGGCGCATAGCCAGCGATCTGCAGCGAGCCGTCGGGTGGCCCGAACGTGACGCAACCACTGGCCAGCCCGCAGACCAAGGTGATGCCGATCCATCGACGCATGCGGGCGCTCCTTGCCTGGATGGCTGGCAGGATAACGCACTCGGATGCCTCAGCTGTGCTGCTGCAACGCCTTCCCAAGCACCTGCCAGATCTTCGGGTCTTGGCACTGCGACACATTGAAGCGCACGTAGTCGGCAGCCCGCTGCGACTGGCTGAAGGCATTGCCCGGCGCTACCACCACGCCTTCGCGCAGGCACTGCCTGGCCACCGCCGATGCATCACGGCCATCGGGCAGCTGGCACCACAGGAACAGCCCTGCTTCGGGTTGCAGCCACGGCGTGATGCCCAGTTTCTGCACCTGCCGCAGCGTGTGCTTGCGCGCATCGGCGAGGCGCGTGCGCACCGCCTGCATGTGGCGGCGGTAGCCACTGTCGGTCAGTGCGATCTGCATGAGGTGCGCGGCCAGGTGCCCACCGCCGAAGCTGGTGGCCAGCTTCAGATCGGTCAGTGCTTCGATCCAGTCGGGGCGCGCGGCGATGTAGCCGCAGCGCGATGCCGCGGAAATGGTCTTGGAGAAACTGCCGACATGGATCACCCGCGACAATCCATCCAGGGCCGCCAGCCGCGGCGCCGGGCGCAGCTCGAAGTCGGCGAAGATGTCGTCTTCGATGATGATCAGTTCGCTGTGTTCGGCCAGGCCCAGCAGGCGGTGTGCCGTGGTCGCCGACAGCACTGCGCCGGTCGGGTTGTGCAGCCCGGCATTGGTGATGTACAGGCGTGGCGCGTGTTCCTGCAGCGCGCTGGCAAACACCTGCAGGTCCGGCCCGGTGTGTGTGTACGGTATGCCGATGGCCTGCACCTGATGGGCCTTCAACATCGCGTGGTAATTGAAATAGCTCGGGTCGTCGACCAGCACGCAGTCACCGGGCTTCAGCAGGAAGCGGCAGATCAGGTCGACCGCGTGCGTCCCCGATTCGGCCAGCAGCAACTGCTCCATCGACGCGTCGATGCCCAGCGTGGCCGCGCGTCGCTGCAGCGTCTGCCGCAGTGCCGGCAGGCCGAGCGGCCCTGCGTAGTCGACCAGGTGTGCGGCGTCGGCGCGGGCCATGCGGCGCAGGCCACGGCGCAGCCCATCGTGGTACAGCCAGTCGCTGGGCATCCAGCCGCAGCCCGGCTTGAGGTGGCCGGACGGGGTTTCCAGCGATTGCCGCGACACCCACAGCGGGTCCACCGCGCGATCAAGACGCGGTTCCATCTCGGCCAGCGCCAGCGGTGCTGCCGGGCCAGCCACGTAGAAGCCGGAGCCGGCGCGCGCGGCGATCACGCCTTCGGCCGCCAATCGCTCGTAGGCCTCCACCACGGTGGACACGGAAACGCCCATAGTCGCCGCCTGCGCGCGCACCGATGGCAGGCGGCTGCCCGGGCCATCCAGGCGTGAACTGATGCGTGAGCGGACGGCGTGGATGACGCTGTCGATGCGGCTGGGTGGTTGGGACATGAGAGCGACTGTAAGGGAATTGTGGGCAGTACAGTTACTTGTAACTGTACTGGATTGTAGCTGTGTATCGCCGGCGCCCGGTGGCTCAATGATGGGCACAGCCGGCTATTGCCCGGTACTTCTGGAGCAGGGTGTGGAACGGTCGGCAAGCGGGTGGATCAATGGCTTCATCGGTGTGGTGATCTTCGCCGGCTCTTTGCCGGCCACTCGCATGGCGGTGATGGAACTGGACGCCAGCTTCGTTACTGCCGCGCGCGCCAGCATCGCCGCGTTGCTGGGGCTGGTGCTGCTGCTGGCATTGCGCCAGCCGCGTCCGGTCAGAAGCGATCTGCCCGGCCTGGTGCTGGTCAGCCTGGGCGTGGTGGTGGGCTTCCCGTTGCTGACCGCGCTCGCCCTGCGCCACGCCTCCTCGGCACATACCATCGTGTTCCTCGGACTGCTGCCGCTGAGCACGGCGGTATTCGGCGTCCTGCGCGGCGGCGACCGGCCACGCCCGGCATTCTGGGTTTTCTCGCTGCTGGGCAGCGCCTGTGTGGTCGGCTATGCCGCACGCAACGGCATCGAGGCCTCGCTGCAGGCCGATCTGCTGATGCTGGCGGCAATCGTGGTGTGCGGGCTCGGCTACGCAGAGGGCGGTCGCCTGGCCCGGCATCTGGGTGGTTGGCAGGTGATCAGTTGGGCACTGCTGCTTGCATTGCCGGTGATGCTGCCGCTGWTGGTGGCGATGCGTCCGGCCTCGTTCACGGCGGTCGCCGCGTCGGCCTGGTGGGCGCTGGGGTACGTGGCGGTGTTCAGCATGCTGGTCGGTTTCCTGTTCTGGTATCGCGGCCTGGCCCAAGGCGGTATCGCGGCGGTCGGCCAGCTGCAGCTGCTGCAGCCGTTCTTCGGCCTGGCGCTGGCGGCGCTGCTGCTGCACGAGACCGTCAGCGCCGGCATGTTGCTGGTGACCGTGGCAGCGGTGATCTGCGTGGCCGGCGCCCGCCGCTTCAGCCGATGACGCGCGATAGCGTGGGCGTATCGTGGCGTGCCGCCAACAGTATTGGCCGGGGCCGGCGCGCTTGGTTGAAGCTGTGCCGATGAAACCCAATTCCAGTATCTCGTTCGAAGGCCAGGTGGGCCTGGTAACCGGTGCCGCCGGTGGCCTCGGCCTGGCCTACAGCCGCCTGCTGGCCCAGCGTGGCGCGCACGTGGTGATGCATGACGTGGGCGCCGCAAYGGACGGCACGGGTACCGATCCGCAGCGCATCGCCCAGGCGGTGGCAGCACTGCATGCCCAGGGCCTGCCGGTCGAAGCCGCCAGCGGCCCCATCAACCAGCGCAGCGGTTGCCACGCGCTCGTGCAGGACATCCTGCAGCGGCATGGTCGCCTGGACTTCATCATCCACAACGCCGGCTGGGTGGCCTACGCCGGTATCGAAGTGGTGGAAGACGATGCGCTGGAGCAGATGCTGTGCCTGGCGGCGAAGACACCGCTGTGGCTGGCACAGGCGGCATGGTCTGCGATGCGTGCTGCCGGCGGCGGCCGCATCGTGCTGACCACATCCGATCGCGCGCTGTACCCGCAGTATGCGCAGCGCGGCCTGTGCGGCTACGCGATGGCCAAGCTGGCTGCGCAGGGGCTGGTCAATGTGCTGGCCCTGGAAGGTGCCGAACACGGCATCGTCGTCAACGCGGTGTCGCCGGTGGCCAAGACCCGCATGTGGGGCATCGATGGGGAACCGGATGAACTGCATCCAGAGGCGGTGGCGCCCGGGGTTGCCTTCCTTGCCTCCACGCGTTGCCGGCAGGGTGGCTGGACACTGCGGGCCAGCAACGGCCAGTTCCATGCATTGCGATTGCAGGAAGCCGAACACGTGGCCTATCCGCGCGACCTGCGTGCGGTCGCAGCGGACAGCATCGAATCGGTGGCCCTGCAGTGGCCGGTCATTGCGCGGCCGAGTGTCGATGCGCGCGGTTGAACGCGTACCCTAGGCAGGTCTCCACCTGCCTGCGATGAAATGATCGATCTGCGCCTGCTCCGCCAGTTCGTGGCGGTGGCCGAAGAACTGCACTTCCATCGCGCTGCTGCACGCCTGCACATGTCGCAGCCGCCATTGACGGCGGCGATGCGGCGCCTGGAAGACGAGGTGGGTACCGGGCTGATCGTACGCGGCAACCGCACGCTGGGCCTGACCGCGGCGGGGCAGACGCTGCTGGTGGAGGCGCGTGCAACCCTGCAGCATGCCGAACAGGCGCTGCAGCGCACGCGGGAAGCGGCGGCAGGGCAGACCGGCAGCCTGCGCGTAGGCTATGTCGGCAGCGCACTCTATGGGCGCCTGCCGGCGCTGATCCGCCAGTTCCGTCATGCGTTTGCGCAGGTGCAGCTGCATCTGCACGAAGCCACCTCGCGGCAGCAGCAACAGTGGCTGCGCGAAGGGCGCATCGACCTGGGCATCCTGATTCCGCCGATCATTTCCGCAGAGCTGCATCTGCAGGCGTTCGACCATGATCGACTGGCCATTGCCCTGCCGCGCGCGCATCGGCTGGCCGCACGGCAACGGCTGGATGTCCCAGCCCTGGTGGACGAGCCGTTCGTTTCATGGCCATCGGCCGAAGGCATCGGCTTCCACGCGCAGGTGCTGGGCCTGTGTACTGCTGCCGGCTTCACGCCACGGGTCGTGCAGGAAGCACAGGGCATGCACGCAGTGCTGTCGCTGGTGGCCGTCGAAGCGGGCGTGGCGATCGTGCCGGCAAGCATGGCCGGGTTCCGTCCCGAGGAAATCGTCTATCGGCCCTTGGACGGCGGCAACGCTGCGTTCGAACTGCAGTTCTGCATGCGCCCGGAATCACCCACGCCGGTGCTGCAGAATTTCCTGGCGATGGCAGCACAACCGGTAGTGTCGTGATTGCCGGCAGAGCATCCGTATTGCATGCGCGGGTGCGGCGGTGATCCGCGTCGTGCATGCCTCCGGAATGTGATTCGGCCGGCAGTTCTGTCTTCGGGAATCATGCCTGCGGCAAGCCTGATGCACCGGTGCGGGCAATCCCTACATACCGCCTCGGCTACGACGACCAGCATGTCCCCGTCGGCCATCATCGGCCGACTGGGATTGGCGTCCCACAATCAACTCTGGCACGTGATCGGCAGGCGCACGGATGGCGCCTGCGGATCTCGTGCCCCGCTGTCCGTGGTGGGCGATGTGTGGGGATCACAATGATCCGCCGGTCAGTCCCAGAGTTGTCCGGTACRCCAACCCGCATCGCCCGCCGCCAGTTCGTGGTCAGCCACGAATGCGCTGATCGCGCTTGCCTCGGGGGTGGCAATGCACGTCGTGCGCGGGAGCGGCGGCGGGCGGTGCATCTGTCTGCTCAGCGGGGACGGGCGAACAGATGTTCGGCCGTGTAATCGATGAACACCCGCAGGCGCGCGCTGGGGTGGCGATTGCCCGGCCACAGCAGTGAGAATTGTCCGTGCTGCCGTTCCAGCATCGGCAGCACCTGCTGCAGCCGGCCATCGGCCAGTGCTTCGGCCGCCAGGAAATCAGGCATCCAGGCCACGCCCATGGCACCGATCGCCGCAGCCAGCAGCGCTTCCATGTTGTTGCAGGTCATTGCCGTAGCCAGAGCAGCGCCGGCATCGCCATTCACGCCGGGCAGGCTCCAGGGCTGCAGCGTGCCGGTGGTCGGGAAGCGGAAACGCACCGCCTGCAGTGAACGCAGTTCCGGCAGCGACTGTGGCCAGCCGTGTGTTCGCAGGTACACCGGCGCTGCGCACAGCACGAAGTGGAAGCTGCCGAGGCGACGCGACATCAGGCTGGAATCGGCCAGTTCACCGCTGCGTATCACCGCATCCAGCCCTTCGCTGACTACATCCACGAGGCGGTCATTGAAATCAAGTTCCAACTGCACCTGCGGGTAGCGCTGCTGGAAGCCGGGCAGCACCGGCAGCAGAAAACGGTAGCCGATGGTGGGCAGGCCAATCCGCAGCAGGCCGCGCGGAGCGAATTGGCGTTGCGCAAGATCAGCCTGGGCCTCGGATAGTTCATCCAATGCCCGGCGGCAGCGCTGCAGCAGCAGGTCGCCTTCGTCGGTGAGGTGCATGCGGCGCGTGGTGCGGTGGAACAGTCGCGTACCCAGGTCCTGCTCCAGGCGGGCGATCCGCTTGCCCACTGCGGAGGCGGACAGGCCCAGCACCCGGGCGGCACCGACAATGCTGCCGGCCTCGGCGGTGCGGACGAAGGCCAGCAGTGCGGAAATGGAGTCCATGGCGGAATGATTGCGGAACATCTGGCTGCAATCAAACGCCTGCGGGCCTGTTTTTCCCGGATCGCGGCCTGTTCATCATCAATGGCCCCTTCTGCAGGAGGCCGCGATGGCCCGTTTTCTGACCGATTCCCACTCCGCGCAACGGCGCTGGGCCCTGTTGTCGGTGTGTCTGGCCGCGCTCGCGTTGCCATTGTCGTTCTCGGCCGGCGCTGTCGCGGTGCCGGTGTTGGCCATCCAGTTGGCCAGTTCGCCCGCTTCGCTGGCTTGGGTGACCAACGCCTTCATGCTCGGATTCGGCAGCCTGCTGTTGGCGGCAGGTGGGCTGGCGGACCGCTATGGGCGGCGTCGCCTGTTCCTGCTGGGCAGCGGCGGCTTCGCGTTGGCGACGATGTTCGTCTGCCTTGCGCCGGATCTGTTCTGGCTGGACCTGGCGCGCGGGTTGCAAGGCGTGGGCGCTGCGGCGGCATTGGCGTCGGGCAGCGCCGCGTTGGCGCAGGCGTGGCACGGCCAGGCCCGCACGCGCGTGTTTGCCCTGCTGGGTACGACCTTCGGTGCCGGCCTGGCGCTGGGGCCACTACTTGCAGGCGTACTGCTTGAGGCGCTGGGCTGGCGAAGCGTGTTTGCGGCCGGAGGTGTACTGGCTCTGCTGGCGTGCACGCTGGCAGCCCGCATGTTGCCGGAGAGCCGCGGGCAGGCTGCGCAGCTGGACGTATCGGGCATGCTGGCTTTCAGCCTGACACTGAGCATGCTGACACTGGCGCTGTTGTGGCTGGGCGAATTCGGCCTGTACGCAGCGCGGGTGCGATGGGCATTGCTGGCGACCGTGTTGCTGGCGGCATCGTTCGTGCTGATCGAGCGCAGGCAGCCGGCGCCGTTGCTCGATCTTTCGCTGTTCGCACAGCGGGCATTCGTCGGAGTGCAGCTGCTGCCGGTGGCAACCTGCTTCGGCTACGTGGTGCTGCTGGTGGTCCTGCCGTTGCAGTTGCTGGGCGTGCATGGCCAGAGCGTCGCCACCGTTGGCGTGCAGATGCTGGCACTGTCCGCGCCGATGCTGGTGCTGCCACTGCTGGCTGCGCGCTGGGCCGTCCGGCTGGGAAGCACGCGCCTGTGTGTGGCTGGGTTGCTGCTCTGCGCGCTGGGGCTGTATCTGCTGTCGCGGCAGGCGGCACATCCATTGCCGGCGCAATGGATCCCGCTGCTGGTGCTGATCGGTACAGGCACCGCATTGCCATGGGGCTTGATGGACGGGTTGTCGGTCAGCGTAGTGCCGGTGCAACGCGCGGGCATGGCGGCGGGAATCTTCGGCACGGTGCGGGTAGCGGGCGAGGGCATCGCACTTGCTGCGGTGACTGCATTGCTGGCGACGCTCATCGGTCAACGCCTGCCGGGCGCATCCGCTCCGGCAGTGGGCAAGGCCGCGGTTTATCTGGCTACCGGTGCACTGCATTCGGCCCAGCCGCTGCTGCCTGGGTCAACGTCGCTGCAGTTGCAGCGCGCCAGCGGCGAAGCGCTGGCGCAGCTGCTGCACGTGTTGTCGGCGCTGACCGCCGGCAGCTCCCTGCTGCTGCATGTGCTGCTGCGGCGGTCGCCGGCCGTTGCCGTGCTCAGAACCGATAGCTGATGGTGCCGGTGACCACGCGCGGGTAGCCAGCGAAACAATCGCCGAAGGTGCGGCACGGCGCGTAGTAACGCTTGTCGGTGAGGTTCGTGATGTTCAAGGCCCAGGTCCAGTTGGTCACCTGCACTTCCACCAGCGCATCGGCCAGGGTGTAGCTGGGGGTGATGACGCGGCCGCCATTGCCCAGCGACACCGTGTTGCCGACATGGCGAACACCCAGGCCGAGTTTCATCCGTGCGTCGTCGTCCAGCTGGAAGCCCTTGGACACCCAGGCCGAGGCCAGGTCCTGCGGGGTGTCGTTCAGGCGTTCGCCCACTTCCAGTGCGAAGTTGCTGCGGCTGACCTCGGCTTCGTTGCGCGCCAAGGCTGCCGTGACGGTGAGCTCGTTGGCGAACTGGAACTGGCCTTCCAGCTCCACGCCCTTGGAACGGATCTGGCCGGTCTGCACCACGTTCAGCACGTTGTCCGGGTCGTTGGTCTGCCGGTTGGTCTCGGTGATGCGGTAGGCGGCCAGGGTCAACAGCATGTTGCGGGCCGGCTGCCACTTGATGCCACCTTCGGCCTGGCGCCCGCGCATCGGCTTGAATGCATTGCCGAACAGATCCTGGCCGGACACCGGCAGGAACGATTCGCTGTAGCTCAGGTACGGCGATACGCCGCCGCCGACGTCGCCGATCAGGCCGGCGCGGTAGGTGGTGGCATCGTCGGTCTGGCTGGGCTGGCCTTCGGTCTTCGAACGAGCATGGTCGCGACGCGCACCCAGCACCAGCGACACGCGATCAGCCCAGCGGATCTGGTCCTGCACATACATGCCTAGCTGGGAAGACTCCTGGTCCGGCTGGCGCTCCCAGCCACGAACGGTCGGGGCGGTCGATACCGGCGCGTAGACGTCGATGGGCGTGCCGGTGGCATCCAGCCGCTGCAGCTGCTCCTTGTACTGGCTGTAGTCCACGCCGGCCAGCAGCAGGTGCTGGAAGGCGCCCGTGGCGAAGTCGAACTGCACCGCGTTGTCGGCGCTGATCACCTGGATGTCCGGCTGCGTGCCGTAGGCGGTGCGGTTGACCACGCGCCGGTCGGCATCGATGAAGGGGTTTTCCGGGTTGCTGTAGCTGTCCACATACAACTGCTGCAGGGTGGTCTTGCCGTCGATGTAGCGCACCGCCGAGCGCAGGCTGACCGCATCGTTGAAGCGATGATCGAACAGGGCAGTCAGGCTGTACACGCGCGAATCGATGCGGTCAAAACCGGCATCGCCGATGAAGGTGGTCGGATCCAGGCGGCGACCGGGCGCTGCGTGCAGGGTGGCGGCCAGCGGCAGGAACTGCTGGCTGGAGCCGGTCTTGTCGTGCTGGTAGCTGGCCAGCAGGGTCAACGTACTGCGTTCACCGCGCCAGCTGATCGAGGGTGCCAGATACACGCGGTCGTCCTTGAGGACATCGGTCTGCATGTTCGATTCGCGGACCAGACCGACGAAACGCCCGGCAACCGTGCCGTCGTCATTCAGCGCACCACCGATGTCGCCCTGCAGCTGCCGACGATCGAAGCTGCCCAGCTGCAGGCCGACCTCACCGCTGGCGGCGCCGAAGCTCGGGCGCTTGCTCATGGCGTTGATGATGCCGCCGGTGGCGCCCGCTCCGTACAGCACCGATGACGGGCCGCGCAGCACTTCCACCCGTTCCAGGCCGTATACCTCCGGGCGTGCCAGCGGGCTGAAGCCGTAGCTGCGGCGCAGGCCATCCTGGTACTGAACCGGGTCCAGGCCACGGACCGAACTGGCGTCATTGCGGGTGTCCAGGCCCCAGGCGTCGGCGGTGACACCGGCGCTGTAGCGCAGCACTTCCTGCAGGTTGTGTGCGCCGCGATCGGTGAACAGCTGCTGGGTGACCACGCTGATCGCCTGCGGCGTCTCGGTCAGGGCGGTGTCGGTCTTGGTCGCGGTGCTGGCGCGCTCGGCCACCACGGTCACCTTGTCCAGGGTCCGGGCCGCAGTGCCGTCCTGGGCCTGGGCGATGGCCGACGCCAGCAGGGTGGGCAGGAACAGCGTGTACAGCAGCGGGCGGCGCGACGTCAGGGCGGGCATCGTGGGAAATCCGGGAAGGGCGGTGACGGCGGATTATCCGGATGCCTGCTTCCAAATACAAATGATTCCCAAATGCACTTGCCGGTGATGAGTCCAGCTTCAGGGCAGGCCGTCTGCGGCGCCGCGGATGCTCATCCAGGCGCCGCCGCCGGGCGCGCTGCCGGCGCGGACACGGAAGCCGTGCAGCCCGGCAATGGCGGCCACGATCGACAGCCCCAGGCCAAAGCCGGGCCCTTGCCCGGCACTGCTGCTGCCGCGGAAGAAGCGCTGGTAGATCAAGGTGCGGTCCTGCGGCGGGATGCCCGGCCCGTTGTCGATCACATCGATCCGGGGCGCGCCGTGGTCGTCCACCGCGCGCAGCAGGATGCGCCCGTGCGCAGGCGTGAACTGCAGGGCGTTGGACAGCAGGTTGGCCACCGCTTCGAACAGCAGTTCGCGGTCGCCGCGCAGCTTGCCGATCTGCGGCGCGACCTGCAGTTGCAGATCCTGTTGTTTCTCTTCGGCCAATGGCAGGTAGAACTGGTGCAGTTCCTGCAGCAGGTCGGCGATGTCGACCTCGTCGAAGGCCGAACGGCGCTGGTGGCTTTCCAGCTCGGACACGCGCAGCAGGGCGGCGAAGCGCGCCATCAGCATGTCGGTCTCCGCCAGCGCCTTGTCCAGCGGGTCCGCATGCGGGTCGTGCTCGTCCAGGCCCACGCGCATGCGGTAGAGGTGTGCACGCAGGCGCGTGAGCGGTGTGCGCAGGTCATGCGCGATGCTGTCGCACACGCCTTTGACCTCGGTCATCAGCTGTTCGATGCGTTCCAGCATGGCATTGACGATGCTCGACAGCCGATCGATCTCATCGCGTCGGTTGGATACCGGCAGGCGTTGCCCGAGGTCACCGGCAATGATGCGGTTGGTGGCCGCTTCGATCTGCTGGATCCGCTTCAATGGGCGCCGGCGCAGCAGATGCCAGCCCACCAGCCCGGGGATGACGGTCAGTGACACGCCCCACAGCAGTGCATCGAGGATGATGCTGTTGACCGCCATCAGCTTGCCGTTCTGGCGCACGAACACCAGTGTCCGGCCATCCCGGGTCACCACGCCGAGCGCGCTGCCACCGCTCTCGTGGCGGCCATCGACCAGCGTCCAACCCGCTACCTGGTGCGAGTTGCCATCCAGCGGCAGTCCTTCGGGGATGGCCGTCAGCGGGCCCGCCATCGCCACGCCGGACTTGTCGAACAGCCCGTACGTATATACCTGGTGCAGGTCGAAGCGCTGGCTGTCGCGCAGCGCGTCATCCAGCGCTGGGCCGTCGAAACTCATGAACAGATGGGCGCGCTGCTGCAGGCCCGATTCGGTCAGGTCGTTCAGGTAGTCCGAGATGCGCCAGTACATCACGCCCAGCAGCAGGCTGGACCAGGCCACGAACAGGATGCAGTACAGGCCCAGCAGGCGGCTGCTGGATGAGCGCCAATGGTCAGGATTGCGCGTCGAAGACATAACCGGTTCCACGTACGGTCAAGATCGGCTGCGGCCGGCCGGGTTGTTCGATGCGTTTGCGCACCCGGCCGATATGCACGTCGATCAGGTTGGTGCCCGGGTCGAAGTGGTAGCCCCAGACTTCCTGGAACAACATGGTGCGGGTGACCACCTGGCCGGCATTGCGGACCAGGAATTCCAGCAGTTTGAACTCGGTCGGCAGCAGGTTGATCTCCTGGCCGCCACGGCGTACCGAGCGGCTCATCAGGTCCAGTTCCAGGTCGCCGGCGCGCAGCACCTTGTCGCTGGCAGCGGCCTGGCCCTGGCGCCGGATCAGCACTTCCACGCGCGCGGCCATTTCATCGGAGGCGAACGGCTTGGTCAGGTAGTCGTCGCCACCAGCACGCAGGCCACGCACGCGTTCATCCACGTCCGACAGCGCACTGATCATCAACACCGGCGTGGCGATGCCTTCATGGCGCAGCGTGGTGACCAGGGCCAGCCCGTCAATGCCGGGCAGCATGCGGTCCAGGGTGATCACCGCGTAGTCGCCTGAACGTGCCAGCGCCAGGCCACTGCTGCCGTCGCTGGCCAGATCCACCTCGAAGCCGTGGCTGCGCAGCTCGGTGGCGATTTCCTCCGCGGTGACAAGGTCGTCCTCGATGGTGAGTACGCGCGGCATGGGCCACTTTGCAGATTGGGACCTGCGCATCCTCGCAACCGTAGGCGTGCACTGCAAATGAAAAATGTTTCATGCGTTTTTCGCTGGATCGCAGCGCGCTGTCTTCTATATTCGGCGCCGAAC
>NZ_JBFRFE010000019.1:0-15922 GCF_052114665.1 Stenotrophomonas sp. 2YAF22
CAGTACAGCGAGGGCGACGGCGCCCGTGATCGCGTCGACGTGGTTGCCGGCTGGTCCAATGACCGCTTCTCGGCCACCTTCGCCGCCGAACACTCGGAAGAAAAAGCCGTGTGGGCACGTGACCGCGGCTTCAGCCGTTACGGCAACACCGACCGCCACCCGACCGATGGCTGGACCACCAACAGCCAGTGGGGCCAGTTCTACGGCGTGAAGGGCGGCCCGGGCTGCACCAAGGCAGCCGGTTGCGACTACGCGCTCAACCGCGGCAGTGACCCGACGAACCCGGCGAACTACCACTTCACCGATCCGACCGCGTTCACCGGTGACGTCAGCAACACCAATGAACAGATGCACCTGAGCTACCCGATCAAGCGTGATTCGCTGTACTTCTCGGGCACGGCCAACATCACCGACAACATCCGCTTCAAGGCCGAGCTGGGCTACAACAAGCGCTCCTCGACCCGCGTCACTGCCGGCTATCCGTTCGACACCGCCACCGCCAAGATCAAGGGCATGTCGGTTGACAGCTACTTCAACCCGTTCGGCAACCAGCATGGCTATGCCAAGCCTACCGATGTGAGCTGGAACCGCCGCCTGTGGGAGGTGCCGCGCACCAGCACCAGCGAGCTGAAGACCTACCGCGCCGTGGCCGCGTTCGACGGTTCGTTCGACATCGGTGAGCGCTACTTCGATTGGGAAGTGGGCTACCAGTACAACAAGAACGAGCTGCGCCAGAGCACCTTCGGCAACCTGCACAAGGGTCGCGTCGAACAGGCTACCGGCAAGTCCTACCTGAACCCGGCAACGGGCAAGGTCGAGTGCGGTGCACCGGGTGCGCCGATCGCCAACTGCATGCCTTGGAATCCGCTGGTTCCTTATGGCGTGGAAAGCCCGTATGGCATGACCAACAACCAAGCCCTGCAGGACTGGCTGTTCCCGCCGGAGAACGCGACCGGCCGCACGACCTCGAAGAACGCCTTCGCCACCATCAGCGGCAGCCTGTTCACCCTGCCGGCCGGCGACCTGGGCTTCGCCTTCGGCGTCGAGAACCGCGAGGAAACCGGCAAGTTCGTACCGGACCCGCTGGCGCAGACCGGTGCCACCACCAACCTGGCCGCTGGCCCGACCGGTGGCTCGTACAAGGTGAAGGAAGCCTACCTGGAGTTGAACGTGCCGGTGCTGGCCGACCTGCCGGGTGCGCGTGAGCTGAGCTTGAACGCGGCGACCCGCTTCTCGGACTACAACACCTTCGGCAATACGCTCAACAGCAAGTTCGGCTTCAAGTGGAAGCCGATCGACCAGCTGCTGGTGCGTGGTACCTGGGCCCAGGGCTTCCGCGCTCCGACCATTTCCGATCTGTACGGCGGTGGTTCGGAAACCTTCGCCAACTTCTCCGACCCGTGTGACAGCAAGTACGGCTCGGCCCGCAGCAGCGCCGAAGTGCGTGCCCGCTGTGCACGCGACATCGCCGACGTTGCCAACTTCCGCCAGCTGGACAACCGCAACCAGCCGACCGAAGGCTCCGTCGCCGCCACGCCGACGCCATTCACCTCCGGCTCGAACCCGGACCTGAAGCCGGAAACCTCGACCAGCCGTACCCTGGGCGTGGTCTGGAGCCCGACCTTCATCAGCAACTTCAACGTTTCGCTGGACTGGTGGAAGATCCGCATCGACGACACCATCGTCGACGACAGCCCGAACCAGATCCTGATCGACTGCTATGAGCAGGGCCTGGCCGACCGTTGCGCGCGCTTCACCCGCAACGCGACCACCGGCATCGTCACCGGCCTGAAGTTCGGCAACCGCAATGCCGGCTTCATGGAAACGGAAGGTTACGACATGGACCTGACGTACCGCCTGGATACCGACTACGGCAAGCTGAGCACCTCTTGGTCGACCACCTACGTGGCCAAGGACGTCTTCCGCTCGTCCAACGACAGCTCGATCGTGCCGACCGTCAACAACGGCATCGCCACCAACACCGGCATCGGCTTCCGCGTGCGTTCGAACCTGACCGTGGGCTGGGACCTGGAGAACTTCGGCGTCAGCTGGACCGCGCGCTACTATTCCAGCGTCAAGGAACAGTGCGTCAACCCGGGCAAGTACGCCGATGAGTGCTCGGACCTGAACGTTGGCGCCCCCTGGTACAAGGGCACGCGCAATTACAACGAACGTGGTTCGGTCACTTTCCACGACGTCCAGTTCCGCTACAACCTGCCGTGGGATGCCACCGTTTCAGTCGGCGCCAACAACGTGTTCGACAAGCAGGGCCCGGTCATGTACACCAAGCCGCGCTCGGTCTTCTCGTATTACGGCGGCTATGACATCGGTCGTTTCATCTACATGAAGTACACCCAGCGCTTCTGATCCACGCGCTGGCGTAACACCATGACCACGGCCCTTCGGGGCCGTGGTTTTTTTGTGCCCGCGCAGGTTGTCGCCATCTACATCGCTGTTGACGCTTCCAATCCAGCACGCCATCCCGGGCATACCTTCAGCCGGAACACAAAATGACCTGGCAATCGATTGATTCGATTCCGCTTTGTACAAAAGCGTCATCACCGATCCGGGCGCTTTCGTCGCTTTCCTCTACTTCTCCCTGCGGGCCTTCACTAGGTTTGAACGTCCACCGCCCGCGGTGGAACTGGCGCCGCCCTGCTTGGCCGCGCACCGATGAATTGGAAGAGAGAGAGACCCATGACCATCCGTATTCCCGAACTTGGGTTGGCGATCCGCCGAGTGCTTGCGATGACCGCCACCACTGCGTTGGCCGTCCCCGCATTCGCCCAGCATTCCGTTGAAGCCACCACCCTGGACCGCATCGAGATCACTGGCTCGCGCATCCGCCAGGTCGATCTGGAAACCGCACAGCCCGTGCTGACCATCAGCCGCGCTGACATCGAGCGGCAAGGCTTCAATTCCGTCGCCGACATCCTGCAGAACCTGACCGCAACCGGCAGCCCGGCACTGAGCCGTGCCAGCCCCCTAAGTGCTGGCGAAACCGCCGGTGGCAGTTACGTGGACATGCGCGGCCTGGGTGCACAGCGCACGCTGGTGCTGATCAATGGCAAACGCCTGGGCATGACGACCAGTGGTTACCAGGACATCTCCAGCATTCCTGCCGCTGCCGTGGAGCGCATGGAAGTTCTGAAGGATGGCGCATCGGCCATCTACGGTTCCGACGCCATGGCCGGCGTGGTCAACATCATCACCCGCCGCAACGTCGAGGGCGTGACCGCCAGCGTCTACCATGGCCAGTTCAGCGAAGGCGATGGCGCCCGCACCCAGTACGACGTGGTTGCAGGCTGGTCGAATGAACGCGCCTCGATCAGCCTCGCCGCCGAGCATGTCGAAGAAAAGGGCGTGTGGGCGAAGGACCGGGGCTTCAGTGCCTACACCTATACCGATCGTCATCCGGACGATGGTTGGACCACGGTCGGCCAGTGGGGCCGCATTACCGGCTTCAACGGTCCGGGCTGCAGCAACAGCCGCGGCTGCAGCTATTCGCTCGACCGTGGCAGCCAGCCGGGAGGTCCGGACAGCTTCCATCTCAGCGACAACACGCCGTTCACCGGTGATGTCAGCAACAGCAACGAACAGATGCACCTGCAGACACCGATCAAGCGCGACTCGATCTTCGTTGACGCCCGCGTGGATCTGAACGACCAGGTCCGCTTCAACACCCAACTGGCCTACAACCAACGCACCACGAAGCGTCAGGTGGCCGGCTACCCGTTCCAGTCCGGCGCAGCCGGCATCACGCCGATGTCCGTCGACAGCTGGTTCAACCCGTTCGGCAGCCATCACGGCTACGAAACGCCCAGCGACGTGGACTGGAACCGCCGTACCTGGGAGATTCCGCGGGTCAGTACCAGCGAACTGACCTCCTGGCAGGGCGTGGCGGCGTTCGAGGGCAGCTTCGCCTTCGGCGGTCGCGATTTCGACTGGGAAGCCGGCTACCAGTACAACCGCAGCGAACTGATCCAACGCGCCACCGGCAACCTGCACAAGCAACGCGTCGCCGATGCCACCGGGCCGTCCTTCTACAATCCGGCAACCGGCAAGGTCGAGTGCGGTACACCGGAGGCGCCGATCAGCGGGTGCAGGCCCTGGAACCCGCTGGTGCCCTATGGCCAGGATGATCCCTATGGCCTGACCGGCAACCCGGAACTGCAGGACTGGTTGTTCCCCGAGGAACTCAGCCGCGGCCGCACCACAACCCGCAACCTGTTCGCCAGCCTCAGCGGCAGTCTCGCCACGCTGCCGGCCGGCGAACTGGGCTTCGCGGTGGGTGCGGAGAGCCGCCGCGAGGATGGCCGCTTCATCCCCGATGCGCTGGCACAGACCGGTGCCACCACCAACCTGGCTGCAGGCCCCACCGGCGGTGGCTACCGTGTAGACGAGGCCTACCTGGAGCTGAGCGTGCCGGTGCTTCGCGACCTGGCCGGTGCGCGTGAGCTGAGCCTGAGCGCCGCTACCCGATACTCGGACTACACCACCTTCGGCGGCACCCTCAACAGCAAGTTCGGCTTCACCTGGAAGCCGATCGACCAGCTGCTGGTCCGCGGCACCTGGGCCCAAGGGTTCCGCGCGCCGACCATCTCCAATCTGTATGGCGGTGGTTCTGAGACCTTCACCACCGGCTTCCGTGATCCCTGCGACACCGTCTACGGTGCTGCGGCCAGCAGCCCGGAGGTGCGTGCACGCTGCGCCGCCGACATCGCCAACGCTGACAGCTACCGCCAGCTCGGCCAGGGCAACGAGCCGATCACCGGCAGCAGCGGGCAGACGCCGCGGGCCTTCACCAACGGCTCCAACCCCGACCTGGAGCCGGAGACCTCGACCAGCCGCACACTGGGCCTGGTCTGGAGCCCGATGTTCGCCGAAGGGCTGAACATCGCGCTGGACTGGTGGAAGATCCGCATCGACAACACCATCGTCGCAGACCACCCCAACAACATCCTTCGCGACTGCTACGAGTTGGGCATCGCCGAACGTTGCGACGGTTTCACCCGTGACCCGGAACTGGGCATCGTCGACAAGCTCAACTATGGCAACCGCAACAGCGGCTTCCGCCAGGCCGAAGGCTATGACCTGGAAATCGGCCATCGGATCGAAACCCGCTGGGGCACGCTGCGCGCCGATTGGAAGACCACCTATGTGGTTGCCGCCGAGGAACGGACCACCAACGAGGCGGATGTGCCGCCGATTCCCAGCAATGGCATCGCCACCAACGGAGGCATTGGTTTCCGGGTCCGCTCCAACGCGTCATTGGGGTGGGAACAGGGCAACGTCGGCCTCAGCTGGAGCCTGCGCTACTTCTCCGCAGTCAAGGAACGCTGCCTGGACGCAAGGGACCATCCGGATGAATGTTCCCACCCGGACCAGCGCGCGCCCTGGTACAGCGGCAGCCGCGACTACAACCGACGCGGTTCGGTCACGTTCCATGACGTACAGGCGCGTTACAACCTGCCGTGGAGTGCCACCGTTTCGATCGGCGCCAACAATGTGTTCGCCCGCCAGGGCCCGATCCTGTACAGCCAGCCCAGTTCCAACTTCTCCTACTACGGTGGCTTCGACATCGGTCGCTTCGTCTACATGAAGTACCAGCAGCGCTTCTGATCCACGCGCTGGCGCAACACCACGACCACGGCCCTTCGGGGCCGTGGTTTGTTTGTGCTCCTGAACTGGGCAGGCACCGTCTTGCTCGACCGTCATCGCGTTGTCGCAAAGCGGTCATGTCGGCTACATCGCCAGGCCCGAGCATGCGTAAAACCGGAGGCCCGCCATGCGCTATGCCATCGTCACCGAAACCTACCCGCCGGAGATCAACGGCGTCGCACTGACCGTGCAGGGCCTGGAGCAGGGATTGCGCGCCGCCGGCCATGAGGTCGACCTGATCCGTCCACGACAGGCCAGCGAAGCGCTGGAGGCGGCACCGGGGACCCTGCTGGTACCGGGCGCGGCCTTGCCACGCTATCCCGGCCTGCGCTTCGGTCTGCCGGCACCGATCCGGCTTGGCAGGCACTGGCGGCAGCAGCGCCCGGATGCGATCTACGTGGCGACCGAGGGCCCACTGGGCTGGTCAGCGCTGCGAACCGCACGCCGCCTCGGCATTCCGGTGGCTACCGGATTCCACACCCGCTTCGACGAATACCTGCCCGACTATGGCGTGGCGTGGCTGCAGTCGGCGGCAATGCGCTGGATGCGCCGCTTCCACAACCAGGCCGATGCGACCTTGGTGCCGACCCGCGAACTGCAGGAGTTCCTGACCGAGCAGGGCTTCGAGCGTGTGCGCCTGCTCGCTCGCGCGGTCGACAGCCAGCAGTTCGACCCCTCGCGCCGCGACCCGGCGCTGCGCGAGGAATGGGGTATCGATGGCACGGGCCTGGCGGCGATCTACGTTGGCCGCATCGCCGCCGAAAAGAACCTCGGCCTGGCGGTGAAGGCTTTCCGCAAGCTGCAGCAGGTGCGCCCGAAAGCGCGTTTCATCTGGGTCGGTGATGGTCCGGCGCGCGAGAAGCTGGCGCATGAGAATCCCGATTTCATCTTCTGTGGCATCCAGCGTGGCGATGCCCTGGCCCGCCATTTCGCCAGTGGCGACCTGTTCCTGTTCCCCAGCCGCAGCGAGACCTTCGGCAACGTGACCCTGGAAAGCATGGCAAGCGGTCTGGCCACGGTCGCTTTCGACTACGGCGCGGCTCGCGAGTACCTGCGCAACGGCGAGAACGGTGCTGCAGTGGATGACGACGAGCAGTTCGTGCAGGCAGCGGTTCAACTGGCTGCCGATGATGCCCAGCGCCGCGAGTTGGGTGGCAACGCGGCACGGGCGATGAAGCGGCTGCACCCGCAGCAGGTGGTGGCGGAGTTCGAAAACCTGCTGGCGGAACTGGCCAGCGCGCGGAGGAGCGGACATGCGCACCACGCCGCTTGAACTGCTGGCCGGCCGCGAAGCCCGGTTGTGCCGCCGCGCCAACCACTACTGCCGACGTCGTCGCGTGCGGCGCGTCTTCTCGATCATCAGCCGACTCGGCGATGGCGTGTTCTGGTACATGTTGATGGGCGCGCTGGTGCTCATCGATGGCTTCGACGGCCTGCGCGCATCAGTGCACATGGCCGCCACCGGCCTGGCCGCGCTGCTGCTGTACAAGGGCCTGAAACGCTGGACCCGGCGGCCACGGCCGTACGCGGCCGACCTGCGTATCCGTGCCTGGGTGGCGCCGCTGGATGAGTTCAGTTTCCCGTCCGGGCATACCCTGCATGCGGTGTCGTTCACCATCGTCGCGCTGGCCTACTACCCTTGGCTGGCACCGCTGCTGGTGCCATTCACCTTCGGCGTGGGCCTGTCGCGCGTAGTACTGGGCCTGCACTATCCGAGCGACGTTCTGGCTGCCACCGGCATCGCTGCGCTGCTGGCCTCGGCGAGCCTGGCCTGGTTGCCGCTGCCGGTGTGAGGCCCTGCGGCCGGGCAGAGTCCTGCGCTGCCGGCGGAGCGATGCCCTAGAATATCGTCATGACCACGCTGTTCATCTCCGATCTGCACCTGGACCCCAGCCGTCCGGCCATCACCGACCTGTTCCTGCGCTTCCTGCGCGAGGAAGCGCCTGGCGCCGATGCGCTGTACATCCTCGGCGATCTGTTCGAAGCCTGGATCGGCGATGACACCCCCTCGGCCGCAGCCGACGCGGTGGCCGAGGCGCTGAAGGTACTGTCCGACAGCGGCGTGCCGGTCTTCTTCATCCGCGGCAACCGTGACTTCCTGCTGGGCGAAGACTATGCCCGCCGCGCAGGCCTGCGCATCCTGCCGGACCCATGCATGATCGAGTTGTATGGTCGCCCGGTGCTGCTGCAGCACGGTGACCTGCTGTGCACCGATGACATCCCCTACCAGCAGTTCCGCGCCCAGACCCGCGACCCGGTCTTCCAGGCGCAGTTCCTGTCGCAGCCGCTGGAAGCGCGTATCGCCTTCGCGCAGAAGGCGCGTGATGCCAGCCAGGCGCGCCAGTCGGAAATGAAGCAGGGCGATCGTGCACAGTTCGAAACCGTCACCGACGTAGCCCCGGCCGAAGTGGAAGCCACTTACGTGCGCCACGGCGTGGACACGATGATCCATGGCCACACCCATCGCCCGGCGATCCACACCCTGCAGGCCGGCGGACGCAGCTGCACCCGCATCGTGCTGGGGGACTGGTACGAACAGGGTTCGGTGCTGCGCGTGGATGCCAACGGCTGGACCCTGGATGCGCTCAGCCGCGCATGATGGATCGCAGGATGCCAACCAAGGTTGGCATCTACCAGAGCAGGTGCACGCGCCCTGGTAGACGCCGACCCTGGTCGGCGCCTGGACTCAGCGGAAGGCCGCGATGGTGGCCTTTGTATTGACCAGCACGCGCTGGTTGTCGGCACTGCTGGCGATGCCCATCGGCACGCCGTTGTAGCTGATGTTCGGATTGGACCAGTAGTTCAGCCGCGGGCAGCCGGCCGAGCAGTCATAGGCCATGATCGTGCGCCAGCGCGATCCGCTGGCCGGCTCATAACGATAGCCATGGCCATAGGCATACGGCGACGTGCTCGGATCACTGGCGATGTCGTGCCGTGCGCTCTGCAGGTGGCCGATTTCATGGGCGAACGAGTAGTAGCCGGTGGCGCAATCCCAGTACACCGCAGCAAACGCGGTCGATGCGGTGGAACCGATGCCCGACGCCAGTCCGCAGTAACTGGTGTTGTTGATCAGCAGTACGCCGACGTCGGCGGCGGTGTTGTTGCGGCTGGTGTGGATGCTGTCCATGTAGCCGTCGCTGGTGCCACGGAAGCGCGACAGGTCGGTGGTGAAATTGCCGGACTCGGTGTAGTTGGTGGTTTCATAACCGGCCAGCTGCAGGGTGAGGCCTACGTTGCTGTTGGTGTAACCCTGGTTGGATTCGGCAACCGCCAACTGCACCAGCGACTGCATGTTGCCACCGTAGGCGGTCACTGCAGCATTGGTTGCCACCACCAGCACGCGGATGGTCGCCGGGCTGCCTGAGGAGGCCTGCGCAGTGCCGAGGCGATCATTGGCAGGCATGGCGATCTTCGGCAACTGGTTGTAGTCGGCCGGATGATCGGCCGGCATCCGCGATTCATCCACCTCGACCAGCACGTGGCGATTGCCCAGCGGACGCAGACGATAGAGTTTTCCGTCCTTGCGGATCGAGCCGGTGAGGGTATTGCCCGAGCGCACCAGGATCAGCGAATTGCCCGGATCGTCCTGGCCATTGGACGTGGCCGCCTGCAGGCGATCGGACGGCGCGCGCAACTGGCCATACCAGATGCTGCCACCATCGGGCAGCGCCTCGACCTTGCTGCGTACGGCCTGCACCTTCTGCCCGAGCAGCTCGAATTCCAGCTGCGGCTGCGCGGTGGCGGCAGCATCGACACGCACTTCCTGTACGGCGGCGGTGGACGGGGTGGCCAGCAATCGCCCCAATGCCGGCTCGCTGGTGGCCGATGCACGGCTGAGCACGGTGACCGGCTCGAACAGCGGCGCCGCATGGGCGGCCGCCGCTACCGACAATCCCAACAACAGACCACCTGTCGCTTTACCTATCGATCTGGACATCATCTTGTCGCTCCTTGAAGTGAAGTGGACAGCGTTGATGCAGCACGACCCGGGGTGCCGGGTCCGGCCATCAGGCCTGCGCAGGGCGTGTGAATTCAATAGACGAGAGGAATGGAAATCGCGATCTGTGATCGACCGCATCTGCGTTCAGTCAGGTCAAAAGCGTCAGTACACTTCGCCAACACACGGCTTTCGCGCTACCGTGACGTGGCCACGACAGGGGATGCACATGGCGCCAGCGCAGCACAGCGGTGACACGACGGCTGATCCGGGCCTGCTGCGGATCGGCCTGTTCTTCGACGGCACCCGCAACAACGCGCACAACCTGGCGCAGGGTCACCGGCAGGTACCACGACCGCGCCCTGCCCTGCTCCGCGCCGATGACGATTCGACCTACCAGAGCCGGCTGACCAGCAGCTACGACAACGGCACCACCAACATCGCGCGCCTGCACCAGTTGTATCCGGACAGCCGGCGCACGCCCGGCAGTACACCTTCGCTGGCGATCTACGTGGAAGGCGTCGGCACCCGCGATGATGCCGAGGACGATCTGATCGGCCTGGCCTTCGGTATCGGCGCCAGTGGCGTGCAGGCGAAGGTGCAGCGTGCGTTGCAGGTGCTGCTGCCGGCGGCACTGTCGGCTCTTGCGACGCAGTGGCGCGCGCCCCTGCACAGCGTGCAGCTGGATCTGTTCGGCTACTCGCGCGGCGCGGCCTCCGCGCGTGATGTGGCCAACCATCTGCGCGGATGGGACGGCGCGCGCTGGCGGCAGCTGCTGCAGCAGGCGGGGCTTTCATGCAGCGCCGATTTCGCCCTGCCACGGCCGGTACTGCGCTTCATCGGCCTGTTCGACACGGTGGTCGCCGTCAACGGCGGCCGCGCCGACGAACACCCCCGTATCGCCCTGCCCGCGGGCATCGCCGAGGCCGTGCTGCAGCTCAGTGCGCGCGATGAGCATCGCCAGCACTATGCGCTGACCACGGTGGCACCAGCACATCGCGAAATCGCACTACCCGGCGTGCACGCCAACATCGGTGGTGGCTACGACCAGGTGGAAGAAGGGCCCAAGCTGCTCAGCCGGCCGCGGCGGCAGCAGCTGCGCCGGCCCGGCGTGGAGGACTACCAGACACCGCCACTGGCGCTGCTGCAGTCGACCACCGCATACGCTGAAGCACAGGCCGACGCCGAACGCTGGCGGCAGCAGCTGGGGTTGAACCCGAAGGAAGTGTGGGTCGATGTCTGGCACCAGTGGCAGCAGCAGCGACGCGCGGGCAGCCGCAGCGTGCTGATGTCGCCGGTGCTGTACGTCACCGCTGCGGTGGTGCTGCACCGGCGCATCGATTGGCGCTACCAGCTGGTGGCGCTGCAGGTGATGCAGAAGCACGCCATCGCTGCCGGCGTGACCTGGACCGCAGACGCCGCCGAGGTGGCGGGTTGGGAACTGCCCAGCGCGCTGCAGCCGGTCGCGCGCCGCCTGATTGCCGGCCAGCCGTTGACCCCGACGCAGGAAGCGTTGCTGCGCCGCCGTTACCTGATGCAGTCCGCCCACTGGAATTTCGATGCGCTGGGCGATACCGCCCTGACCTACACCGCCGACGCCGGTGTCAGCGAGCTGCCGTATCGCCCCGGGCCGGGGCTGTTCTACATCAACCGGCCGACGGTGGATGGCAGACGCGTGGTGTTGCCGAACGGGTGAACGGGTGAACGGGTGAACGGGTGAACGTCATCCACGCATGGCGTGGATCTACTGGCCACCCGTATGGCGTGGATGTGGACCGGCCGACGCCGGTCAACCCGCCTGTTCGACCAGGTTGGCGAGCTCATCCGCATCGAACCCGGCCAGCAGGCGGGCCTCGATATTGAACGGCCCGTGCAGGTAGCCACCGGCATACTCGACCAGCAGTTCCTTGAAACGCGCTCGTGGCTCGACGCCGGCGCGCTCGCAGTACCAGCGGAACCAGCGCGAACCGGCAGCAACATGTGCAACCTCCTCGCGCAGGATCACCTCCAGCACGTCGGCGGTTTCGCCATCGCCGACGTTGCGCAGCTTGTCGATCATGCCCGGGGTCACGTCCAGCCCGCGCGCTTCCAGCACGCGCGGCACCAGCGCCATGCGCGCCAGGCCGTCGTGTGCGGTCTTCTCGCACATTTCCCACAGGCCGTTGTGCGCAGGGAAATCGGCGTACTCATGGCCGTGTGCCAGCAGGCGTTCACGCAGCAGCATGAAGTGGCGCGATTCGTCGTCGGCGCAGCTCACCCAGTCGGCATGGAACGCCGCCGGCAGACCGCGGAAGCGATACACCGCGTCCCAGGCCAGGTCGATCGCATTGAGCTCGATATGGGCAATGGCATGGATGAACGCCGCACGTCCTTCCACCCCGCCCAATCCACGCCGGGGCACTTCGCGTGGATGCACCATCACCAACCGCAGCGGCCGACCCGGCATGCGGATCGGGTCGGCTTCCGGCGCATCTGCCGGCACCTTCAAGCGGCCGGCGCGGAACGCGCTGGCGTAGGCCTGGGTCAGTGCAACCTTGCGCAGCGGATCGGCTTCGGCCAGGCACTGCTGCGCGGCGCGCAGCAGATTGCCGCCAACGTCAGGCACGTCGATCACCGCCTGGACCTCAGGCGCGGCGCTTGTGCTTGGCGTCGTCCGAACGCAGCTGCTGGATGCGCTCGAAGTAGCCCGGCTCGATGCCCGTCGGGTAATGGCCGTTGAAGCACGAGGAATCGAAGTTGCGCAGCGCCGGATTGCCTTCGCTCACCGCCGCTTCCATGTCTTCGATGTCCTGGTAGATCAGCCAGTCGCAGCCCAGGTGCGCTTCGATTTCCTCGATGCTGCGGTTGTGCGCGACCAGCTCTTCAGCGGCCGGCATGTCGATGCCGTAGATGTTCGGGTAACGCACCGGCGGCGCGGCGCTGGCCAGGTAGACCTTGCGTGCGCCGGCGTCACGCGCCATCTGCACGATCTGCTGGCTGGTGGTGCCGCGCACGATCGAGTCGTCCACCAGCAGCACCACGCGGTTGCGGAATTCCAGGTGGATCGGGTTGAGCTTGCGGCGCACCGACTTCACCCGTTCGCCCTGGCCCGGCATGATGAACGTGCGGCCGATGTAACGGTTCTTGATGAAGCCTTCGCGGTACTTCACCCCGAGCACGTTGGAGATCTCCAGCGCGGCGTCGCGCGAGGTATCCGGGATCGGGATGATGGTGTCGATGTCATGGTCCGGGCGCAGGCGCAGGATCTTCTCGCCCAGCTTGATGCCCATGCGCATGCGCGCCTTGTGCACCGACACGTTGTCGATCATCGAATCGGGGCGTGCGAAATACACGTACTCGAAGATGCACGGAGTGTGTTCGGCCGGCTCGGCGCAGATTTCCGAGAACAGCTCGCCGCGCGCGGTGATCACCAGCGCTTCGCCCGGCTGCACGTCACGCACGCGCTGGAAGCCCAGCACGTCCAGCGCGGCCGACTCGGAGGCAACGATGTATTCGTCACCCTCGGCATGGCTGCGCTTGCCCAGCACCAGCGGGCGGATGCCGTGCGGATCGCGGAAAGCGACCAGGCCCAGGCCCAGCACCACGCTGACCACCGCATAGCCGCCCTTGCAGCGGCGGTGCACGCCGGCAACCGCGCGGATGGCGGCTTCCGGGCTGAGCTGGCGCTGCTGTTCCAGTTCGTAGGCGAACACGTTCAACAGCACTTCGCTGTCCGAATCGGTATTGACGTTGCGGCGGTCCTGCTCGAACACCTGCTGGCGCAGGTCCTCGGTGTTGATCAGGTTGCCGTTGTGGGCCAGCGCGATGCCGTACGGCGAATTGACGTAGAACGGCTGCGCCTCGTCCATGCCCTCCGAACCGGCGGTCGGATAGYGCACGTGGGCGATGCCGACGCTGCCTTCCAGGGTGGACATGGTGCGTGCATCGAAGACATCGCGGACCAGGCCGGTGGCCTTCTGCACCCGCAGGCGGCTGCCGTTGACGGTGGCGATGCCCGCCGCGTCCTGGCCGCGATGCTGGAGGACGGTCAAGCCGTCATACAACTGCCCGGCGACGTTCTGGTTGCCGACGATTCCGACGATGCCACACATGATGCGAGGTCTCCGCTGGGCTGTGCCCAGTTACAAGGAAGGTGGCCGTACCTGGCCAGAGTTGTCGCCGCGTCTGCGGTCGACATTGGCCGGGTCGTCCGGCTCGATGCTGCCCGGTAGTGCTGGGGCGTCCGGGCGCACTTCGGCCGGATCRTATGCCTCGCCCTGTTCCGCCTTCGCAGGCCGCAGCCATCCGTTGCCCGCCACTATCTGACCGAGTACGCCATTATCGCCTGTCGCCCCCGGCTTGCCCACTCCGGCGCCGGCGCTCTTGCCCAGCTCCATCAACGCAGATGGGGACAGCGCGTCCATCGGCAAGGCCTTGGGCAGCAGGTCGGTGCCCGGCACCTGCCACTGCGGCAGCTTGCTGTTCATCCAGGCCACGGCCGGGTTCAGCACCGGGCGCAGCGCCGAGCCGCGCCAAGAGGGTTCGGCGGTAAGCGGGGTGAAGCCGGCCAGTAACAGCAGCACGGCCGCGATAAGGCCCCCACGCACGGCGCCGAGGACCCCGCCCAGCAGGCGGTCCAGACTGCCCAGCATGTTGCGGTGGACGATGGCCTTGATGACCATGCCGATCACGGCGACCACGACCATCACGCCGATGCCGACGCTGAGGTAGCCGCCGATGAAATGCTCGCCGCCGGGCGCAGCCGGTGCGGCCCACCAGCGTGCGGCGTCATTGCCGAAGGCGAAGGYCGCCCAGGCGGCAACCAGCCACGAAACGGTGCCGATGACGATGCCCACGAAGCCGCGCAGCAACCCAAGCAGGGTGGAGGCGGCGATCACGATCAGCAGCACCACGTCGATCATGGCGCCCCGCTCCTTCGGCGGCGCTGGCAACGGGGCTGCGTACAGGTCATGGGTGCGGTCGCACCATGCCGGCCACGCCGACCTTGGCGGCGACCTGCGCCTTCAACTGTTCAGCATCGGCGCGGTTGGCGACCGGCCCGACACGGACACGGTGCAGGCTGCCCTTTTCGGTACGCACCTGCTCGACGAAGGCGCTGAAGCCTGCCGCGCGGACCTTGTCGCGCAGGGCGTTGGCATCGTTGGCCTGGCCGAATGCGCCGAGCTGTACGGCAAAACCCACTCCGCTGGCGGCCGGTGCGGCCGGCGTGCTCGGCGGCGTGGCCGGCTTGCTGGCGGTCGCTTCCGGCTTGGGCTCGGGCTTCGGTTCCGGCTTGGCCACCGGCTTGGCCGGCTCCGGCTTGGCGGCCGGCGGCGCTGCTGCGGTCGGCGTACTCGGCGGCAGGCTTTCACTGCGCACCGGGTTGCCGGTGGCCGACGGCGTGGCCGCCGCGACGGGAGTACTGGCGCTCGGCGCGGGCGTCGGCGTGCTTGCCACCGGTGCGCTGGTCGAGGGCTTCGCATCGAGCGTGATGACTTCTGCCTTCACGTCGGCACGTACCTTCACCGCCTGCAGCCGGGCCGCTTCGGCCTGGGCACGGTCGGCATACGGCCCAACGCGCACGCGCCAGGCCGGGCGACCGTTGATCGATGCGGTCTCGATGAAGCCCGGAAGCTGCGAACGCTTGAGGTAGGCGATCACCGCATCGGCGTCGGCCTGGCTGCCGTAGGCGCCGAAGGTCACCGCGTAATTACCGGCGGCGACGGCTGGCGAGGTGTCCACGGTCGGCGGTGTCGCCGGGGCGGCGGCCTCCTCGACGGGACGGGCCTGGCCACTCTGCAACCCGGTGGCGCCACCGGCCGGTGCGACCAGCGGCAGTTCACGGGTTTCAAACTGGCCATCGGCCGGCGCATCGGGCGCGGCGATCGGCACAGAAGCGACACCGCTGTCCGGGGCCGGGCCCTTGACGAGCATCGGCAGGAAAATGACGGCCAAGGCCACCAGGACGATGGCACCAATCAGACGCTGTTTCAGGGGCGTATCCACGTAGGGCAGGCGGCAGGCTGGACGTTGCGGTCGATTATACGGGTGCGCGACCGCACGGCGTCGGTAATGGCTGAACGGCGGTCAGGCGTGGGCCTGCAGCCATTGCAGCGCAGCGGCGGCGGTATGGAAGGAACCGAATACCAGCACCCGGTCGCCGCGCTCGGCGCGGGCCAGCACCTGCGCCATCGCCTGTTCGACCGTGCCGGCCAGCGCCGCAGTGGCTGCCGCGGTATCTTCCAGCCGTGCCAGCAGTTCCCCCGCACTCTGCCCACGCGCGCCATCCAGCCCAGCCAAGGTCCAGTCGCTCACCACCTCCTGCAAGGCCTGCACCACGCCCAC
>NZ_JBFRFE010000020.1:0-15718 GCF_052114665.1 Stenotrophomonas sp. 2YAF22
ATCAAGAGCCACCACAACGTGGGCGGCCTGCCGGAGCACATGAAGCTGGGCCTGGTSGAGCCGCTGCGCGAGCTGTTCAAGGACGAAGTGCGCCGCCTGGGTGTTGAGCTGGGCCTGCCGCGCACCATGGTCTACCGCCACCCGTTCCCGGGCCCGGGCCTGGGCGTGCGTATCCTGGGTGAAGTGAAGCGCGAATACGCCGAGCTGCTGGCCAAGGCTGATGCCATCTTCATTGATGAGCTGCGCAAGGCGGATCTGTACGACAAGACCAGCCAGGCGTTTGCCGTGTTCCTGCCGGTGAAGTCGGTGGGCGTGGTGGGCGATGCGCGCGCTTATGAGTGGGTGATTGCGCTGCGGGCCGTGGAGACGATTGACTTCATGACGGCGCATTGGGCGCATCTGCCGTATGAGTTCCTGGGTACGGTGAGTAACCGGATCATCAATGAGTTGCGGGGGGTTTCAAGGGTTGTCTATGACATCTCGGGGAAGCCGCCGGCGACTATTGAGTGGGAGTGAGTTGAGGGAATGAGGGCGCCGAGAGGCGCCCTTTTTGTTTGTGATGGCTTTCGCTGATGCCCACTCAAAGGAGCGAGGCGTGGTGAGAGTTCTGTGAGCTACAGGCCGGCTCAATATGATCATCAGGCGTCTAGGTTGTAATTGGTGGCGGTAGTATGGTTGCTTGGTATGAAGCTATTCTTTGCGGTGCGTTATCGTGATCAACTATCTTGATGATCTGGCTGTCGTATCCGATTGATCGCTCAAAGAGATTCTCCGCAACGCGCTGCAAGTTGAGTATCATGAAAATCTTAAGTCGCCCTTGCTGATCTGGAGGTCAGTTGGAGATTCTAAGGCGGCGAACTGCATTTTTGCGTCCTGCTTCAATATTTGCGTAATTCACGAACTTCATGGCTAGACTGAGGATCAGATTAAATCATGGCAGATATTCTAATTTCTCATCTGAAGGCGAAGTCTGATGAGCATGGGGCTCTCAGGACCTTGGTGAGCCAATGGGACTTCGATGTGAAGCTCATTCCTAAGGCACTTCAGGCGGTCGGTAATCTTTTCCCGCACTATAGTCGCCATGACGAGTCCCATAGCCGACAAATTCTTGTGAATATTGAAAGGTTGCTGGGGGAGTCCGTGTCTCTGCTGACGGCGACCGATACTTGGCTTATCCTTGAGGCGGCCTACTGGCATGACATTGGGATGGTGGTGCCCAAGGAAGACATTATTAAGGAGCTCCAGAGCGACGATTTTAAGGACTTTATTGCATCGTTGAGGCAGTCGCCTCATCATGATCTTTTTCGTTTCGCATCATCGTTCGACCCATCAAGTCTCGCGAACTGCTTTACTGGTGCTGATAGCCCTGCAGATGCTGTAAGCCGCTTTAATGAGCTGATGGCCGAATGGTTTCGGCGGAAACATCCTGTGCGAGCAGAAGCTATGGTTAGGGAGCCGTGGTCTACTGCTGGCATTTCTTCGCCGCGCACCGAGCTTATGCCTGCCCGACTTTTTCGTGTGCTAGGGCGAATCTGCCAGATGCATGGCGCATCGTTTGAAGACCTATTGTCAGTTGACGGCTTGCCTTTTAAGGAGGCAGGAATGGCCAACGAAGACTGTCATCCACGCTTTGTAGCCTGTCTTTTGAGAATGGGTGACCTACTGGACCTGGATGACAATAGATTCTGTCCAGTACTTCAGCGCATGGCTGGCAATGATCGTTCTTCAATGAGTAAAGCTCATGAAGATAAGCATCAGGCAATCCGTCATCTGCGTATTGATCGAGATCGAATCGAAGTTAGTGCCGAGTGCCGAACAATCCCCGGCTACCTGGAGACATTTCGCTGGTTTGACTGGCTAAAAGAAGAAACTCAGAATCAGATGGCACATTGGCAGGAGATCGCGCCGAGTCGTGAGCTTGGACTGCTGCCAACGCTGGGGAATCTTTCCGTGAGCCTTAGCGGGGACCTTCAGATTCTGCAGAAAGGGGAGCGCCCGCAATTCGGTGTTGACGAGAAAAGTGTGGTCAGCTTGCTGCAGGGCAGCAACTTATATGGCAGCGCCTTTCCCTGCGTTCGTGAATTGCTGCAGAACGCGGTAGATGCCACGCTCCTCAGTTTATGGGCGAAAGAGTCGCAAAACACAACTGTAGATGATTGGGAATCACCAGTGTCATGTGGTCAACTCCGCGCTGCCCCGCCGGTAAGAATTGAGCTCATTGAGAGAGAGGAGGCTGTCGGCGAGGGTGGGAAGRCCGGATGGTTGTTGCGGATTATCGATGGTGGCACAGGTATTAGCAGCGCTGATTTATTGCATATGCTCCGTATTGGCGGCTCCCAAAAGAACGCATCACGGCAGCGACTGATACGGGCTATGCCAGAGTGGATGAAACCTTCAGGCGCATTTGGGATTGGGTTTCAAAGTGCTTTTCTCCTTAGCGACTGCATTCGCATAGTAACGAAAAGCATTTTCAGTAACGAGACGTTGGAGCTTGAGCTGCATAGCCCGCTGGGGCCTAATGAGGGGCTTGTCTTGGTGCGTCGCATGCCGAATAATGTCGCCCAAACCTACGGCACCACGGTCGAGGTTGAATTTGAGCTAGATCGATTCTCCAAGAGTTGGAAAGCTCATCCTTTTCGGGATGACGGCAAAAGCGTTGCTGCTAAATTGGCTATGTCCATGGACCCGCTCTTGGATGATGCCTTTCCATACGAGGCGGGGAGGATCGTTGATGAGGCAGTGGCTTTTGGTAGGAACTCGCCAATTCGTGTGGCATGCTCATTTCTGCCGCTGAGTAAAGAGCGCGTGTCAGTATTGGTAGAGCGTGAGGCTGAAGATGGCTGGCACTTTCTGCCGAACGTCTTGGGGCATTGCGTAGATTTTAGGTACCGGCCGCATCGTGATCAGTTTATGGGTCACCAGTCCCGATTCTTATATCGGGGGCAGCACTTCAAATGCGACGCTGCTTATCTTCCACATGTAATAATTGAAATTAATCTGTTGTCAGGAGGGGCTGGTACTTGGCTGTCTGCGAATCGAGACGGACTGGCGCCAAAGGCGGAGGTGGAGATTAGGGCTGTTGTGCAGGAGGCGCTGAGGCAGGTGGTCGAGGCTGACATGAAATCTTATGGTGAGATCGTTTCAGGTTCTGCGGAATATCTCGCTGACCTTTCGCTCTTTCTTCATGCTATGGCTCTTAGCGCAGGCGAGCCTTGGAATAGATTTGCGTCACAAACTGGCGATGCTTGGAAGGATGTGGAAGTGATCGGCTCCTCCATCCGTGAGTGTTTCGAAAAGTCAGAGTGGCTTTTTGGAAAAGGGTTGGAAACAAGTAGAGAAGTACTTCAGCAATGCGATGTGTCCATTGGTGGTCGTCATGCTGAGGCCCTCTTGGTACTGGCGCTGCTCGCTTGGAGAAAGGAAAAGAACGGTTCTGTTCAAGTTCTCTCCGTAGACGATCTCGGACGACCATCCCTGATCGAAGCTGAAGGCGTGGTTCCACTCGAGGGAGGGCCTCAGCGGCCGCTTGACACTCAAAGACGAAATCCGGTGCTGAAGTTCTCTCTCGACTCTCAGCCTCGCTACAGCAAGGCAGCATTCCTGGAGCACCTCATCCAAGCCACCAATTCGTATCAAACCTGTCGATATCTCGTGACAATTGAAGACGAAAAGTGGCAAAACTTGGCGCTTCGGAAAGACTTCCAGTTGCAAGCAAGATGGTTAATATCGCCGTGTGAAGATGGTCCGTCAGTGATGCTTTTGCCTTATCTATTTTCAAATGGACGAGCGCAGGCAACGGAAAGTCAGATTGATCGAATTTCTGAATGTATGCAGCCACTACTTGCAAAATATTTGCCCGTTGACGAGGTCAAGGGGTTGTATAGGGAGCTAATTTCGAATATTGACGACGAGATGTTTGCCTCCTCTTCTGAATATAAAGATAGATGGCATGCGGCGCGGACGATGTAGCTTTTAGCAATTGCTGACGGAGTGCGTATCCATCCAGTGCTAGGTGCGCTCTCCAGTCTTGGTGTGGGTGTGGGTCGGAATCAGTGGCAAATTGGTATTTGGTATCTGGTGGTAAGGATCCGAGTATTGGTTTGGCCAGAGATGGTCATTCAGACCTCAGCTTCCGTCAGGCACATTGAATTGGCGTGCGGCAAACCAGTAACAATCCGTCAACACCTCCCCACACATCCAAATGCCGCTCCGGGTCCACTCCTATTAGGGATCGGTCCGGCGAATACAGCAATCTCTGCGCTGTCAGTAGCCCCGCTGAGGAAAAAAGTATGACGACCAAGTTTGACCTTGATGCCATTGTACAGATGAACCATCTTCTCCAGGGGTTGGAAACGGTCGATCAGATCGGCATGGTGCTGAGGCTTCATCTTCAGATTGAGCAAAGCCTAGAGGTTTACTTAAAGGGGATGCTGACTGATGAAATGTTGGAAGTTTTTAAGATTCCACAGAATTTTACGCATAAAGTGATGCTTGCGACGGCGTTGGGTTTTCCAAAGGAACTCGCAATCGCATCCCTGGCAATGAATTCTTTGCGAAACAAGTTTGCGCACGAGGCAGGGAAGACGCTGGCACCGGAGGATGTAAAGCTGCTCGAACAGAAGTACGAGGCAGCCAGAGTGGTGGTCGATCCGACTCTTTATGCCTTACAGGGATCGGCCATACGGGTTGCCTCCCTTTCTGAGGACAAGTTTGAGTATGGAAAGGCAGGGCCCGAGTGGGACCTGAAGATGGTCGGCGGCGCATTGAGTGGACTGATGTTGCGGTACCTTCTGAGCTTGAACTCACATTACGTGGCGATTGCTGTCGCAGCGAAAGAGGGGGCTCCTGATTGCTGAATGCGGTCCATGATCTGCGCTTTGCACGGTTGGCACCGGTATTGACGAGCTAGCTGCAGTGTTCTCCGGCCTCCGGCGGGAGCATACGCTGGAGCTGCAAAATGGTACATACGGCTTCAGAGGGGAGAGTATTAGAGTTACTCCGGCCGAACTTCATGACAGGCCCACTCAACCAACCCCCGGCAAGCCAGAAATAACCCATCAACCACTCCCTCATCCAGATGTCGCTCCGGCTCCGCTGCCACCCGGCAGCGGTCTGCCGCGTGCAACACCTCCAGCACTGTAAGCGCCCTCACCATCGCGCGTTCGCTCTTCGCCAGGCTCACGCGGCGGCCGGGTGAGACGTCGTTCTCCGGCCAGGGCAGTCCATCGGCGCCCTCGCAGCCGCGTATGCGCTCGAGGATGCCGAGCAGGGAATTCAGGTCGGGCAGGGGGGTGTCGTCATTGATGGGTTCAACAACGGTGTACGAAGAGAAGGTGTCGGATTCGTTCATGGCGTCGGCTTCCGTGGCTGTGCTTAACAGCGCCACCGCGAGGAGGTGGCGGACGATGCGTGGCTGCAAACCGGTTGATGCAGCGCTATTGGCCGGTGAGTCCGAAGACTCCCACGCACCGCCCGCCAGAAAGGCCGACGGATTGCCCGCCGGCACCGGTTAAGGACGGTGCCGACGGGCAAGCGTAAACAACTTGCGCGTGCATCAAACGGGTTTGCAGACCCGGAGCCACCCGTTGTCGGTGGCACGTCATGGTGTTTACGCAGCCGCTTCGAATGCCAATAGAAATTCGCGAAGGAATCGCGGAATCCGAGAGCGAAGAACTATTGTTGCACGCACCATTCGTGCAACACGCGACGCCATCAGACGCATTCGCGCAGCTGCTCTGTCAATTGCGATTCAAAGTGGCGCAATCGTCCATGCCACAAGCGAATAGCGCGATGGCCTTCTTTGCAACAGTTCTTATTCCGCCTCGCCAAGCAACGGCGCGCGATCAGCCGCACACCCCGAAAAGCGGTTCAAACCCGACACCGTTAACAAGCTCGCGGCTTCAACCAACGCCATCCTCAGCCGCATTCCCCACCAGCAACTCAATCATCGCCCGCGCCGCCGCCGACTGCCGCCGATGCGGCGCATAGATCACCGAGAACTGCCGCGATCTACCCCGCAGCTGCGGCAGCACTTCCACCAGCTGCCCACGCTGCAACCGCTCACGCACGATGAACTCATAGCTCTGGCAGATGCCGATCCCCTGTTCTGCCAGCGACACCACGCCCAGCACATCGTCGGAGGTCTCGATGGACGAACGCGGCAGCCAGTCCACGTCGTGCCCGCCGTCGTGGAAGATCCACGGCGCCAGCCGCCCGGTACGCGGCATCACGAACGGCAGGCACAGGTGCTGCTGCAGGTCGTCCAGCGTCTGCGGCGTGCCACGGCGTTGCAGGTAGTCCGGCGCGGCCACCAGCAGCAACCGGGCGTCTTCCAGTTTGCGCGCCACCAGTCCGCTGTCCGGCAGCTGGCCCAGGCGGATGGCTAGGTCGAAGCCTTCGGCCACCAGGTCCACGTTGCGGTTGGTGATGTTCAGTTCCACCTGCACCTGCGGGTACTGCTGCGCAAACCGCGCCAGCACGGGCGGCAGCCGGTAGTGGCCATAGGTGGTGGGCACGCTCAGGCGCACGCGGCCGGCCAGCGCGCCTTCCTGGGCCAGTACGTCGCGCTCGGCGTCGTCCAGCAGGCCGAAGGCGGTGCGCACCTGTTCCAGATAGAGCCGCCCAGCATCGGTCAGGCCCACGCGGCGGGTGGTCCGCTGCAGCAGCTGTCGGCCCAGCCGCGCTTCCAGACGGGTGACCGCGCGGCTCAGCACCGAGGGTGTGGTGGATAGCGCCACGGCGCCGGCGGTGAACGAGCCGTGCTCGACCACCGCCAGGAACACCTCCACATCGCCCAGGTAGTCGAACTTGCGGCTCATTTGGCTCTCCGGGGAACAGATGTTTTGCGATGGGGCCAATTTATCGCCGCTGGGGCGATGAATAAAGTGGCGGACATTCCCCGAATAGGAGCTCCCCATGAACCTGATGACCCGGCTGGCCGCAGCGCTGGCCCTGACCCTGGCCGCGACCGGCGCGCATGCCGCCAACGTGCTGGTGGTGCTGTCCGACGAAAACCACCTGGACCTGAAGGACGGCAAGGTGCTGTCCACCGGCTTCTATCTCAACGAGCTGATGCAGCCGGTCAAGCTGCTGCTGGACGCGGGCCACGAGGTGACCTTCGCCACGCCGCAGGGGCGGGCGCCGACGGTGGATGCGTCCTCGGTGACGCCGGCGTACTTCGGTAACGATGCCGCGCAGCTGACGCTGCACAAGGACCTGCTGGAGAAGCTGGCGCTGACCTCGCCGACGGCCTCGCCGGTGGTCAGCCTGGCGCGCGTCGAGCAGCAGGGCTACGCGCGTTTCGATGCCGTCTACATTCCCGGTGGCCACGCACCGATGCAGGACCTGCTGAAGAGCCCGGCACTGGGCCGGCTGCTGGCCGACTTCCACCAGCGCAACAAGACCACCGCGCTGGTCTGCCATGGGCCGATCGCGCTGCTGTCCACGCTGCCGGATGCGGATGGTTTCGTGGCGAAGCTGGAAGCGGGTGCGACGCCGGCTACGCCGAAGTGGATCTACAGCGGCTACCAGATGACGGTGATCAGCAACCAGGAAGAAGAGCAGGCCAAGCCGCTGCTGGGCGGTGGTGAGATGAAGTTCTACCCGCAGACCGCGTTGCAGCGAGCGGGTGCGCGGTTCAGCAGCAATGCCACGCCGTGGACGGGGCATGTGGTGGTGGATCGCGAGCTGATTACCGGGCAGAACCCGGCTTCGGCGCTGGAGGTGGGGCGGCGGTTGGTTGAGCGGTTGAAGTAAGGCGGGTTCTGCATCGCATGCGGCGCCGTGGCACCATGTTGGATCGGCCTCGTTCTTATCGGCGAGGCCGGTTACCCAGGGAAGCCATTCACTACGACATGCGAACGTCCGTCCTCTTCATTCTCTCCGCCTTGTGTCTGACCCTGTTGTCTGGCTGCGCCAGCGGGCCGGAGTATCACCATTACAGTCGCGAGATCACCAGCGCGTTCGTGGCCGACGACGGCAAGCTGTATCTGCTGCCTGTCTATGACGAGCCGATGCGCTTTGATGCAGCACCTTTCCGTGATTACCGCGCTCTGATGGACAGCCCGCTGCGCGAGGCCGTGGTGTGCGCGCAGATTTACATCCGTGAGGACTGGCGCGTGCCGGCTGACCGGACCAAGGTGCATGGCAGCTACGCGCTGCTGCTGCGGCCGGAGCAGGTGACGCCGGAACAGGCGGCGCAGTTCAAGCTGGAGCGGTTGGAGATCAGCCCGCGGGTGGCCAAGGCCATCGACGAGTTGACGCGCCGGCCGTACATCCTTGAAGCCCGGACCCGCTACGAACTGGCGGCCGACCCGGACTGCAATCTTTCCAGGAAGGGCGGCAGCTATTACAGCGCGCTGTTCGAGGGTGACGGCGAGCGGGTGCAATTGCCGGACGCTGCTGCGCTGACCGCGAAGGCGAAGCTGCCGCAGTCGATTACCGCGCGGGCTGAGCGGATTCGGCCGGACGATACGGACAAGCCGGGGGTTGGGACGACGGCCGGGAAGGTGCTGGGGGCTGCGTTGGTGCCTGTGGCCGTTCCGGTGTTTGTGTTGAGCCTGCCGTTTTTGGGGCCGGATCATTGGAAGTGATGGGGCGTTGAAGCCGAAGCATCCACGCGTGGCGTGGATCTACCTGGGCGTCGCCAATGCCTGAAAGTTCATCGTGGAGATCTGTGTGGCAAGCGCATTGGAAGGTGTTTTGAAGACCGTGGGCTTCATTGTCCTTGCGGCGCTTCCGTTGGTGATCCTTTGGTTCATCCTTCGGCGAATGTCAGCGACTGCCCGTTCTACTGTGAAAACAGGGCTGCGTTTGCATCCCCCTCGCCGGATTTCCGGTACGTCCATGACCTTGGTGATGGTGGATGGGAAAGAGGATCGGGAGCACTACTTCTTTGATGCGGAGTCCTTCTACCTGCGGCGTGGCCCGGTGCCCACGGCCGTTCCGCTCTCGCAGATCACCTCCGTCACCCGAACCTCCGATGTCATCTACGGGCGCTATGTCTGGCAGGTGTGCTTCAGTAAAGCATCGGGAAGAAAGTGCGTGACGTTCACCAACAATCTGACGCTGTTCAACCGCGATTTCCTGCTGTTCCTGGAGGCGGTGCGGAAGGCTAGCCCGGTGGCGACCGTTGATCGGGCGAGCGTTCTCTTCTAGAGCGTGTTTGAAGTTTGGTATGAACAGTGTCACTGCAATGGCATGACTGCGCGCAGCCCCTGTTCGACCGATGTGATCGATGAGAGATGGGCGTTTGTTGCGCAATCGACGTGCGGGAGTGGCCCGCGCGCAGGCTATGACGGCAATAAACGCAAGAATGGAAGCAAGGTTCACATTGCCGTGGACACGCTCGGCCATATATTGCCCGCACAGGTGATGCTGGCGAATGAGCAGGAGCGCGCGCAGGTTGGCACTCTGGCTCGGAAGGTCCAGCATGTGACCGGTCAGGCTGTGAAGCCGGCCTGCGTCAGCGAGGGGTATATCTGCTTCAAAGTTCGTAACGCGCTCTAGACGAATATCTCCGCTTGCTTGCGACCCGTTTCCAACCAAGAATCGCAGCCACCTCTCGAGCACGCGTTGACCTCCGTACCCGCATGCATCCATGATGGCGTCATTCAGGATGAACTGCGTATGCGCTGCCTCGACTCAACGAATCCGCCAGAACTGGGTTGGTGAGCGCTATCACGTCGACGCTGACTGCCTCTGTTGGGCAGCGTCAAGATGGAGCTATAACATTGAAGAAGCGCATTGGGATGTTGATCTTGTCGCTAACGATGCTTGTTCATTCAGCGGTCGCAGCAGAGCCTGAGCAAGTGGCGGCCCGCTTGCTCGATCACCTGGAGGCTGGGCGCATCGCTGAAGCCGAAGCAATGTTCACTCCACAAATGGCCCAAGCGGTACCGGCGGAATCTCTCAGCACCCTGTGGAACTCATTGGGGACTTTGAAGAGTCGTGGCCTGGCAGCGATCAGCACTCATGAAGGCATGCAGCTGGTGTTGGTGCCATTGCAGTTCAGCAACGGTCGATTTGTTGCACAAGTTGTGGTCGACAAACAGGAGAAAGTCGCCGGGTTAATGTTGCGGCCCGCCACGCCCGAACAAGCGGCGCCGGCCCCGGCCAATGCCAGCTACCATGAGATCGATTTCGTCGTTCCACAGGCACGCGGTGCGCTTCCAGGCACGCTATCGCTTCCCAAAGGAGAAGGCCCATTTCCCGCCGTTGTGCTGGTGCATGGTTCAGGACCGCAGGATCGTGACGAAACCGTTGGACCCAATCGGCCCTTCCTGGACGTCGCGCGCGGTCTCGCAGCGCAGGGTATCGCCGTACTTCGATACGACAAGCGAAGCCGTGCGCGCCCCCAAGATCTTGATTGCGACTTCAGCATTGATGATGAAACAACCGACGATGCGGTTGCMGCGCTCACGGCGTTGGGCGCTGATCGAAGCATAGATGGCAAGCGTCTATTTGTGCTGGGCCATAGCCAAGGCGCGATGCTGGCGCCGCGCATCGCCCAGCGATCACCTGAAGTGAGAGGGGTTGTCCTATGGGCCGCACCCGCGCGCAGCCTGTTGCAGATTATTCCAGAGCAGACCCGCCGCCTCCTTTCGGTAGACGGGCAGCTTGGGCCGAAAGCGGAAGAGCAGCTGGCCATGCTGGATACACAAATCGCGGCTGCTTTGGGTGATCAGGAAGTTGAGGCCAGCAAGCTCCCGCTGGGTGCACCCCAATCCTTCTGGAAGAGCATCGAAGCAGTTGACGCGCGCGGCGACGCGAGGTCACTCCGGAAACCATTGCTGCTATTGCATGGTGGCCGCGATTTTCAGGTAACAGCGATTGACTGGCGCATGTGGAACGAATCGCTGGAGGGGCAGCAGGAAGTGCAACTGAGAGAGTATCCCGCACTCAACCACCTCGGCATTGCTGGTGATGGCCCGGCTTCCCCCCAGGAATACATGCAGCCCGGAAACGTGGATCCGGTAATGATCAGCGATCTCGCACGTTGGCTTAAAGCCCAGAAGTAATGAGGCTGTCGGGCCATGAAGCGCCCGTAGGGGTTCTCCCGTCAAATATGCAATCGAAGATCTGCGGGGTTTCAATCTTCCGAAATATTCCTTATGGTGGTTCTGCTGTTTGGACCCGCCGTAGTGTCCACAGGCGGCCCGGATTGGCCCTTGCCAGTAACATGGAGAAGCAAAAATGGATTTATGCGCTACCCAGGTGCTATCGCCCAGGACGCTGACGTTTATCACAACCTATCGCTGCACTGCGGCATGCGTTCAGTGCTGTTTCGAGTCGAGCCCGACGGTCAAAGGAAGGCTCAGTCGCGATGAGATGATCACAGCGCTTCATGATGCCAAAAGCTCCTTCCCCTCGCTGTCTGTCATCGTCTTCACTGGCGGCGAGGCGACACTTCTCAAAGACGATTTGATCAGTGTGATAGCCGAAGCGACATCGCTAGGGCTCGGCACGCGGATGGTATCGAATGGCTCCTGGGCGAAGACCCGATCCACCGCGAAGCGTTGGGCTGAAAAGCTTTCAACCGCGGGTTTGAAAGAGCTCAATATCAGCTCCGGCAAAGATCATCAGGAGTGGGTACCTCATTCTTCCGTGGTCAATGCTGCCGAGGCCGGCCTCACTGCGGGGCTGCACGTCCTCGTGACGGTGGAGGCAGACACGGAAGACGGTCGAACAATGGCGACCTTCGCCGAGGATTCGACAATACGGATGCTTCTGAAGAAGGGCTTGCAACTGCAGTCAAACAGCTGGATGGAGTTCAAAAGCGATCAGATCAAGCGCGAGAATACGGTTCCACAGCACCTGCGAATAGCCCCGTGCCACCAGATTCATGACAACATCGTTGTCACGCCCTACAAGGAAGTCGCTGCCTGTTGCGGACTGACACTTGAGCACATCCCAGAGATGAAAGTTGGGCGTCTCGAGGATGGCGTCAGCAACGCCTATCTCTCTCAAACGGACGATTTCCTCAAGTTCTGGATCAGAGTGGACGGCCCTGCGGAGATCATCAGGCGCGTGATGGGCGAAGAGAAAGCCGATGAACTACTGAATGGATCGGTGCACATGTGCCACGACTGCGCGGTGCTTCACAAGAACAGTGAAGTGCGCGCAAGACTTGAATCGGATTACCAGAAGTTCATTCCAGAGGTAATGAGTCGCCACGCACTCGGTAAGGCAGTAGACACCCTTTCCCGGCAACAAGGAGCGTTCAAATGAAGCGGCGTAAGTTCATCCAGTCCACACTCGCAGCCAGTGCTGCTGCATCAATCTCCGGGGCGGCGGCTGCCGCGGGCGACAAACGGGTGTTCGGGACACCTGCGAGCCTTACCGGCGGCACGGATGTCAACGCAACACGCATGCTTCTTCCACTCTCGCGTAGCGGCATGCCTGCAGCCGGCTGGGATCACTGGTCAAAGTTGAGTGCCGCTGCTGTCGATATGTTTTCTGACGAGAAGAAGCGTTCGCTCTTCAACACCAATCCCGGTCGATATCTTTCCACGCTTGGGTTCGACACCAGCAAAGAGACACTGAACGCACCATCTCTGGCTCTGCTGGTTGCTCTGTCGGACAGGGATGTACAAGACGCGGCCAAACGTCGTGACTATACGCAAATGTTGAGCTATCTCCAGGCATCTGGTGCGTTGGCGCGTCCAAAGGAAGACGTGCTCACCATGAAGATGCAGCACGCACTCCAGAGCAATATAGACATGATCCGCGGCGTGATGGAGCTTTCTGGGCACGAGTCTCCCGATGCCGAATCGGTACTCGCTTTCATCAAAGCTACTGACAAGCCTCCTACAACGGCAGACCTCGCGGCCCTCGCCAGTGTGGCGGAGCTTCTGCGGACAGCCCCTGGTCAAGCGGTTGTTGGCGCGGCTGTGATTGTGGTTGCGGCTGTTGACGCCATTGTTGGTGTGACCGTAGCCGTGGCTGCATTCACCATGGTTGCCGTTGTGAACAAGGTGGTGGTTGCCGGAAACGAGACCCAGTTACCGTCATACAATCATGTGTTCAACGGCCAGCTGAGTCGGCTGGACGGTGACATCTGCGACAGTTGCGACGTTGCACATCGTGCAGCTTCCATCCTGGGAGCCCCTGGCCTTTACGACGAACATGCAAAACTCGTAATAAAGAACGAGGTTCGCTCGTTCCTGTGCGCGATGCGAAACGTCGGCCTTGTCACCTATGAAGAAGATGCATTTGAGACGATTGTCGAGGCGACTTACGTTTACGGCATGCGGTCAATCTCTGCGGAGTAGTTCATGATGATGTGCCGATCCACGCTGGACGTATCCCTGATTCATGCCTATGCGCTTCCTCTCGGCATATGCGTGGCAGCAGCCGTGGTTCTGATCGCCGTATGGCTGGCACCCCGCTCTGGCGGGGTGCCAGCCAGGAATACTGTGCTTGGCTCGGCGCTGGCCGTTGTTGTCGTTGTCGCCTTTGGCCTCGTATATCAAGCGCGGACAGCGTACATCGCCGTTACAGATGGCCAGCTGATTGGGTCAGCAGCGTTTGTCCGACTGCAGCTCCCGCTTTCCAGTGTCTCGTGGCAGGACGCTTCCGATGCTTCAAGGATCACGCTGCCTCACCGGCAACTTGGGACGAGCACAGGGGGCGTTGAACTTGGCAAGTTCCGCATGCAGAACGGTCGCAACGTCTTCGTGCTGCGCACGGACCGTAGCTCTGTTCTCGTCACAGCCAGAGGGGATACTGACTTGATTCTGGACCGACGTCTTCATGAACAGTTCAAAGCATGCCTGGATCAGGTACGTGAGACCGGCGGCCATCGAGGAAGATTGCAATGATCAGCAGGAAGTACTGGTTTGCCAGGAAAAAGTACGGATGGGGTTGGGGGATGCCGTGCGCGTGGCAGGGCTGGCTTGTGTACGCAATCGCATTCGGCCTGCTGCTGGCGGGTCCGTTTCTGTTCTCTCCATTTCGCGAGCCCATCGCGTTTCAGCTCTACACGTGGGCCGTAGTGTTGGTCCTTGTCCTTGTCTGCTGGATGAAAGGCGCTCCGCCCGGTTGGAGGTGGGGGGAGTAGAACGGCCGCAGAAGCTATTTTCGGACGTGTTCGATCCGCCGGGCAAAGCATGGATGCATTGCCCTTGTGGGAGTCGGACAGTATCGCCAGCAGGCCACGGCTGCGCCCCCTCTGAGGTGTACCGTCCGTTTTGAATGAACGCTGGACACTTCCCTCGGCGGGTACCCAACGCGTTCTAACCGTTGATTGACCAAGGTAGCGTCGCTTAAAGGGGCGCGCCGGTGAAGCTACACTGGCCACCTACGCCCAATGGAAGCTCGCCCATGTTCTCTGGAATGGTTGCGGTGGTCACCGGCTCCACCAGCGGTATCGGTCTTGGCATTGCCACCGCGCTGGCGCGGCAAGGCGCCGACATCGTGTTGAATGGATTTGGCGATCCGCAGGAGATCGAACGCATCCGCTCCGGTCTGGAAGCCGAGTTCGGTGTACGTGTGGCGCATGATGGTGCCGACCTCTCCCGTGGTGAGGCGGTGCGGGACATGATCGCCCGCGCCGTTGCGAAGATGGGGCGCATCGATATTCTGGTGAACAATGCGGGCATCCAGCACACCGCGTCGATCGAGGAATTTCCTGTCGAAAAGTGGGATGCGATCCTCGCGCTGAATCTCTCGGCGGTGTTCCACTCAACGGCGGCGGCCTTGCCTTACATGAAGCAGCAGGGATCCGGCCGCATCATCAACATCGCGTCGGTGCATGGATTGGTTGGGTCGGTGAACAAGTCGGCCTATGTGGCGGCCAAGCACGGCGTGGTGGGCTTCACCAAGGTGACGGCGCTGGAGAACGCGGGCACTGGCATCACCGCCAACGCCATCTGCCCGGGGTGGGTGCGAACGGCGCTGGTCGAGCAGCAGATCACCGCGTTGGCGGAGCGCGAGGGAACGGACCAGGAGTCCGCCGCTCGCGCGCTGCTGGCCGAGAAACAGCCCTCGTTGCAGTTCGTGACGCCCGAGCAGCTGGGGGAGATGGTGGTGTTCCTGGCCTCGGATGCTGCGGCTCAGATTACGGGTACGGCGCTGCCGGTGGATGGGGGCTGGACGGCGCGCTAGCTGGCCGGCTGCCCGCCGGGCATGGCCCGGCGCTACCGGGAGATCGGTGCGGGGTCCAGTGCTACCGGGAGATCGGTGTGGGTCCGGTGTTACCGGGAGATCGGTGAGGGTCCGGTGTTACCGGGAGGTCGGTGCGGTGGTTCGGCGTTATCGAAGCCGGCTGGGATCGATCAGGGGAATCTCGCCCAGCGCATCCAGCGTGACGTGATTGCTGCAGAACCCGAACGGGCTATCCGCGGCGGGCCGCACGTTGTGGCGTGGCACGCTTTCGATGTCCCGTACCTCGTCTACGGCCAAGGCAAAGGTCTCCGTGCCGGCCTGCACCAGCAGCATGGCCGGGCAGCCATGGGCAAACCCGCTCAAGCCGCTGGCCTGGCGCAGGTCGACCACCGGCAGTGCGTGGCCGCGCACGGTGAGGTGCGGGCGCGCGCCACTGCCGTGGCGATCAAAGGTTTCCGGGCCGCGGATTTCAATCGCGGCTTCGACATCGATGGCAAACAGGTGGGTACCGGCCCGCACAACAACAACTTCAATGAAGGCCGGCGACGACGGGGCCGGTTCACCGGCCGAAGGGGAAGAGGGCTGCAAGAGGAACCTGTGGAAGGGTATTGAA
>NZ_JBFRFE010000021.1:0-15503 GCF_052114665.1 Stenotrophomonas sp. 2YAF22
AAGTACGTCCCTGTAGGCTCGGTCGGCGCATCCATGCGCCTCACGGTCCTGCCTCGGCCCGTCCCACCTCGCCCGACAGTTTCCCGCGCCGGCGCGGTGGCAATGGAAAGCAGAGCAGAAACAAAGCGCCGGGCATTGCGCGGCGCTTTGCTTTTCAAGCTCTTCAAGCGCAATCCCTTCGGCGAGACTGCTACCGCGCTCGCAGGACACTGTCTGGAGGAGGCGGGGCACCCTGGCCAGGACCGTTGGCGCCATGGATGGCGCCATCGAGCACCATGGAGGGGCTTTTGCGTGTCCTGGCCAGGGTGCCCCGCCTCCTCCCAGCCGATAGCAGGCAGGCGCTGGAGGATCCGCCAACGCATTTCATTCCGGCGCCAGCTGGTCCATCCGGATGCGGTTGGCGAACAGCGAGAACGCCAGCATGCCGGCCAGGCCGTTGGCCCGGCTCATCCAGTGCGGTAGCCAGCGCGGTGGCTTCAGCACACCCGATTCGAACAGCGGGGCGAACGCGATCGCATCGGTCAGGCTCATCTTGCCGGCGAACAACCAGCGGCAGACCTGCAGGCGATCCTCGGCCAGCATGTGGCGGAAGAAGGTATGCACCGACACCAGACCGCGCAGGTACACCGTGTCCTTGGTGAAGGCCAGGCCCCCACTCGGCGGCACACCGCGGAATACCCGCTGCGCCGAGGCGAAGCTCTCTTCCGGGTTCTGCCCGGCATCGCAGAAGTAGCGGAACACCTCGATGAAGTCCGCACCTTCGCGCGCCATCGCGATCGCCTCGGTACGCAGGCTGATGCGCTTCAGGCGCTCGATGTCGATGCTGCCGGTGATCTGCTCGGCAAACGTCGCCAGTCCTTCCTGGGTGGCCGTCACCCGTGGCGAGGACAGCGCCAGGCTCGGCAGCACCGRCTGCGCGCGACCGTTCAACGCCGTCAACGAATGCACCAGCGCTTCATGATGGAACAACTGCGCGCGATCGTAAGCGCTGAAACGCGCGCTGGTGCGCAGGCGGATGCGGGTCGGTCCGGCAGCCGCCTTGGAAACCAGCTCCGGGTCCAGCTGCACCTGGATGATGCGTGATTCGAAGAACGCGTCGAGGTCATTCTGCAGCTGCAGCTGCAACGCGATCGCCGATACCGGCACCTGCTCTTCCGGTGCCAGCAGTTCGTGATCCAGTTCGGCGGCAATCTGGATGAAGTGGCGCGCCGCATCGCGCGTGCTCGGTCCGTTGCCCGGCAAAGGCTGCTCGGGCGACCCGAACAACTGCATCGAACAGGCATCCACGGCCGCGGTACCGAGGCCTTCCAGCAGCTGCGCTGCCAGATCCCAGCTCTGCGCGGACTGCTGCACGTAATGGCCCAGCGGATGGTTCTCGTCACACTCGGCAGCGAGCGCGGCCAGCGCGCGACGCTCGTCGCTGAAATCCAGCTTCGGGTAGTCGACCACCGGCAGCGTCGGCTGGCCACGGGCCACGCTGTCCAGGAAGGGTGCCTGCAGTGTCGCCGGCCAGCTGGTCAGGCCCAGCAGGCGGATGCCTCCTACGGCCTCGACCAGGCGCGCATCGAGCGCTGCATGGTGGGCCACGTCACGGTCCAGCGTCGCGGTCGGTTCCATGGGTGGACTATAACGCCCTGCCCGCGCGTTGGTAGGTGCCAACCTTGGTTGGCACAGATATGCATGCGCGGAAAGCATCCACGCATGGCGTGGATCTACTGGGCTGCCCCTGCCGTGACAGTGCCAACCAAGGTTGGCAGCCACCATTCTCCAGCCTTAGCGCCGGCGCGGCTTGCCCGCCGGACGGAACTGCTGGCCCTTGCCCTTCCTGCCGCCGCGTTCCTGAGCGGTCTCGGCCTGGCGCACGGCCAGCTTGGCGGCGGCGGCGGCCACTTCTTCCTTCAACTTGAAGTAGTTCTGCAGCCGGCTCTCTTCGATCTCGCCGGCATCGATCGCCGCACGCACGGCACAGCCGGGTTCCTGCTGGTGCATGCAGTCGCGGAAGCGGCACTGCGCGGCCAGCGCTTCGATATCGGCGAAGCCACCTTCGGCCAGCGTCTCTTCGCCGGTCGGCTTCAGTTCGCGCATGCCCGGCGTATCGATCAGGCAGGCGCCCATCGGCAGTGGCATCAGTGCGCGGTGGGTGGTGGTATGGCGGCCGCGCGAATCGTTGGCGCGCACCGTATTGGTCTTCATCCGCTGCTCGCCCAGCAGCGTGTTGGTCAGCGTCGACTTGCCCGCACCCGACGAGCCCACCAGCACCACCGTCCGGCCGGGACCCAGCCACGGCTCCAGCACTGCAACACTGTCGGCATCCAGGCCATTGATCGCATGCAGGGCGATGCCCTGCATCTCCAGTTCTTCCAGCACCGCCAGCGCATCTTCGCTGTACTCGGTCTGGTCGGCCTTGGTCAGCACCACCACCGGTTCGGCACCGCCACCGCCCACCAGCAGCAGGTAGCGTTCAATACGGCGCGGATTGAAGTCCGCGTCCAGGCCACAGACGATGAAGACGGTATCGATGTTGGCCGCGATCACCTGCTGGTGGTAATGCTCACCGGCGGCGCCACGCTTGATCGCGGTACGTCGCGGCAACAGGGCAACGATGCGGATGCCATCCAGCAGCACCCAGTCGCCCACCGCCGGCCGTTCGTGGCTGGGGAAGCGCGGGCGCTGCCACTCCGGCAGCGATTCGGCCTTGATCGATGCCTCCGGGCCATCAGCCACCACATAGTGGGTGCGATGCTGCTCGATCACCCGCGCCGGGTGGGCCTGCGGGTGTGCGGCCATCACAGCCTGCCAGTCGGCCTGCTGCGGCGGGCCCGGCCAGGGCCAGCCAATGGTCTGCAGAGCGGTGAAATCGGGGGTCTGGGTCATCGCCGCCATTCTACCTGTGTGGTGCCGCCCAGCCCAATGTTGGCGGGCCCTGCGGCCCTTGCCATGCGCTGCAGCAATTCCGCTACCATGGAAGCCCCATGCCTTTTGCGGCCCACCGCCCATGTCCACTCCCTCGCCCAAACCCCTGGTCATCCGCGAGCGCCTTTCCGAAGTGCGCTACGAAATCCGCGGAGAACTGGCACGGCGAGCCCGGGAGCTGGAAGCGCAGGGCCACAAGCTGATCAAGCTCAACATCGGCAATCCCGGCGCTTTCGGCTTCCGTGCACCGGAACACCTGCAGCGCGCGATCGCCGATGACATGGGCCGCACCGATCCCTACACCCATCAGCAGGGCCTGCCGGTCGCCCGCGAAGCCATCGCCGCCGCGTACGCCCGCCGTGGCGCACCGGATGCCCACCCGGACCGCGTGTTCGTCGGCAACGGCGTCAGCGAGCTGATCGACCTGTCGCTGCGTGCGCTGCTCAACCCGGGCGACGAAGTGCTGGTGCCCTCGCCGGACTATCCGCTGTGGTCGGCCTCGACCATCCTCAACGACGGCCGCCCGGTCTACTACCGCTGCGCCGCCGAGAACGGCTTCCAGCCGGACCCGAGCGAGATCGAGACGCTGGTGTCCTCGCGCACCCGCGCCATCGTGCTGATCAACCCGAACAATCCCAGCGGCGCCAGCTACCCGCGCGAGCTGCTGGAGCAGGTGGTCGAGATCGCGCGCCGCCACAACCTGCTGCTGCTGGTCGATGAGATCTACGACCAGATCCTGTACGACGACGCGGTGTTCCAGCCGGTCGCACCGCTGGCCGGTGACCATCCCTGCCTGACCTTCAGCGGCCTGAGCAAGGTGCACCGCGCCTGCGGCTGGCGGGTGGGCTGGGCACACCTCAGCGGCGACGACGCACGGCTGGGCGACTTCCGCGCCGCGCTGGACCTGCTGGGCGCGCTGCGCCTGTGCGCCAACGTGCCGGGCCAGTACGCCATCGACGCCGCAGTGAACGGTCCGGACACCATTTCGGAGCTGTGCGCACCGGGTGGCCGCCTGTATGAAACCCGTCGTGCAGTGATTGAAGCCTGCGAGGCCAGCGAACACCTGTCACTGGTTGCCCCCGCCGGCGCGCTGTACGCGTTCCCGGCCGTGGTCGGTGCCGCTGCCAAGGGCTTTGACGATCATAATTTCGCGCTGGACCTGATGAACAACGACGGCGTGCTGGTGGTGCCGGGCTCAAGCTTCAACGTGCCTTACCGCCACCACTTCCGCGTGACCCTGCTGCCGGAGGCGTCGGTGATGCGCGACGTGTTCGCCCGTATCGACCGCGCCCTCGCCCGCCGTGCCGAAGATGCCACCAAGGTGGTGCCGCTGAAGCCCCGCCGGTCGGTGGCTTGATCGATGGGCTTGACGTATCTGGCCCTGGGCGATTCCTACACCATCGGTGAAGCGGTCGCGGTCGACGGCCGCTGGCCGCATCAGCTCGCCGCCGCCCTGCGCGCGCAGGGCGTCGCGCTGGGCGATCCGCAGACCATCGCCACCACCGGCTGGAGCACCGACGAGCTCGACGCCGGCATCGACGACGTTGCGCCGCAAGGGCCGTTCGACTTCGTCAGCCTGCTGATCGGCGTCAACAACCAGTATCGCGGGCGTCCGCTGGACGAATACCAGGTGCAGTTCCAGGCCCTGCTGCAGCGCGCGATTGGTTTTGCCGGCGGCCGTGCGGACCGGGTCCTGGTGCTGTCCTTCCCGGACTGGGGCACCACGCCGTACGGTGCAGGCAGCGGTCGCGACCTGGGCCAGATCGAACTGGAAACCGACGAGTTCAACGCTGCCGCCGAGGTGATCAGCACCCAGCAGGGCGTGGCCTTCGTCGACATCACCGATATCAGCCGCGATACCGGCGCTGACCCGGCAATGATTGCCGAGGATGGCCTGCACCCGTCCGCACGGATGTATGCACTGTGGAGCGCACGTGCGCTGCCGGTGGCCGCTCACCTGCTGGGCGGAACGGACTGAGACGATGGACGGCACGCCACGGAACGGCACGCCCCTGCCCTGCTCGCCGCTTGATGCCGGGCAGGCGCGCCTGATCGCCGAGTCCTTCCGGCCGATGCAGGCCTGGGGCAGCCGCCGCGATTACTACTACACACGCGGCAAGCTGGGCAGCGACCCGCTGTATGACGGCGTGCTGCAGCACCTTCCCGATGACGGCCAGCCGGTGCTCGACCTGGGCTGCGGGCTGGGCCTGTTCGCGCATGTGCTGCGCCAGCGTGGCCGCCAGCAGGGGTACCTCGGGGTGGACGTGGACAGCGACAAGATCGCCCGTGCGCAGCGCGCCGGCAGTGGCCTGGCCGACGTACGGTTCGACTGTCTGGATGTGCAGGCACCCTTACCGGCGCATGGCGGGCATGTGCTGCTGCTAGATGTGCTGCAGTACCTGGACGAAGCGCCGCAACTGGAGCTGCTGCGCGCGGTGAGCGCGCGGGTCGCGCCCGGTGGCCGCCTGCTGCTGCGCACGCCGCTGGCGACCGGTGACCGCCGCGACCGCACCACTCGAGTGGCTGATCRCCTGGCGTGGCTGGTCGGCTGGATGGGCACGCGACCGCGCCATTACCCGGATCCGCAGCGGCTGCAGGCCACGCTGGCCGAGGCTGGGCTGCAGGTGGCTCCGTTGCGTCCCCTGCATGGGCGCACGCCGTTCAACAGCTGGCTGCTGGTTGCCGAGCGTCCGGGAACTGCGGCCAACGGCTGAGCCCCTCGTGGTGGGCGGCCAGGGTGATCGTGAGATGGCCGGGTGGGTGGACTGCACAGGGGGCGCTGCAAGTACGTCCATGTAAGCTCGGTCGCCGCTTGCTCATGCGCGCTGTCCTGCGCACATGAGCAAGACCGGGGTTGGGCGTCCTGCCCAGCCCGCCCGAGGCATGCCTCGGGCCCATGCGGCTCACGCCCCTGTGCAGCCCACCCGCCCGGCCACGGACGGTTTACGGGTGCGTCCACCACGGAAGACAAGAAAAAAGCGAAGAGCAAACGCGGGTCGCTTCGCTCTTGCTGCGTCTGGCGCTCGCCGGGTGTGGCCCGGCGCTACCGGTCAGCCGGCCGGCAGTTCGGCCTTCAGGCCGCGCTCGTCCAGCGACTGCAGCACCCGTTCGATGATGGCCAGGTTGTGGCCGTGGGCGGCACCTTCATGCAACAGCACGATCGCGCCCGGGCGCAGGTCCGGGAGCAGGCGCGCCAGCACACCGTCCGGCGTGCAGCCAACGCCGTCGTAACCGCGGGCGCTCCAGCCCACGCGCACCAGGCCCAGCTTGCGCAGTACCGGTGCCACGAACGGGTTGGTCATGCCCACCACCGAGCGGTACCAGCGTACCGGTCGCCCGCTGACCGTCTGCAGCGCCTGCTGGCAACCTTCGATCTCCGCCGCCATCGTGCCCGGGCCCAGCCGCCAGAAGCGCGCCTGCGGGTGGCTGTGGCTGTGGTTGCCGAGGTCGTGTCCGCGACGCAGGATCTCCTCCACCAGGGCCGGATGCGCCAATGCGCGCTCGCCGACCAGGAAAAAGGTCGCCCTTGCCTGGTGTCGGTCCAACAGATCCAGCACCGCTGGGGTCTGCTCACTGGGGCCGTCGTCGATGGTCAGCCAGACGCTGTTGCCGGCATCGGGCAACCGGCTCAGCACGGGCGCGTAGAAGCGGCTGTTGGGCAGGAACACCGGCACCATGAACAACGCGTGGCTCGCCACCATCAGCGCCAGACCCCAATGCCAGCCGGCCAGCACCCAGGTCAGGATCACAGYCGCCTGCGACAGCACCAGCCAGGGTACCCAGCGCCAGGGGCGGGTCGGGATGCGATGCAATGTTCCTGCGTTGGTCATGCCCCATGATGCCATGGGGGGTAGAATTGATGATTCGAATTTTTCGGACCCATGACTGCCATGTCCCTCGATCCCGCCCTGCGTTCGCGCATCGAAACCATCCTCAACGACAACCGCGTCGTGCTGTTCATGAAGGGCCAGCCGTCGATGCCGCAGTGCGGCTTCTCGGCCAAGGCCGTGGGTGCCCTGCAGGACCTGGGCGTGGAGTTCGCCCACGTCAACGTGCTGGCTGACGCGGAGATCCGTGAAGGCATCAAGGCCTATGGCGACTGGCCGACCATCCCGCAGCTGTACATCGACGGCGAACTGGTCGGCGGCAGCGACATCGTGCTGCAGATGGCCGCCAGCGGTGAGCTGAGCAGCGTGCTGGGCCTGGCTGCACCGGACCGCACCCCGCCGCGCATCACCGTCACCCCCGCCGCGGTGGAAATGCTGAAGGGCGCGCTGGCCGATTCGCCGGGTGCGTCGCTGCAGTTGGGCATCGATGCCCGCTTCCAGCCGAACTTCCAGCTGGCCCCGTACGATGAAGGCGCGATCGCCGCCGAGTCCAACGGCCTGCGCGTGCAGTTCGACCTGGCCAGCGCCCGCCGCGCCGATGGCATCACCATCGACTGGGTCGACGACATCCGTGGCAAGGGCCTGGCGATCGACAACCCGAACGCGCCCAAGCCGGTGCAGGAAATCAGCGTGCGTGATGCCGACGACCTGGTGCGTGCCGGCAACGTGATGCTGGTGGACGTGCGCCCGGCCGAAGAACGCGCCATCGCTGCTGTCGGCGTACCGTTCAAGAGCTTCGATGGCAACGGCCGCGCCGAGCTGGAAGCCCTGCCCAAGGACACCGCCCTGGCCTTCCTGTGCCACCACGGTGGCCGCAGCGCGCAGGCAGCAGAGCAGTTCCGTGCGCTGGGCTTCAGCAAGGTGTTCAACGTCACCGGCGGCATCGATGCCTGGTCGGACGAAGTGGACAACGGCGTGCCGAAGTACTGATCGGCTGCAGTTGAAACCCACAAAAACGCCGGCGAAAGCCGGCGTTTTCCGTTGAATCCATCCACGCATGGCGTGGATCTACTCCTTCCGGGTTATCCGGCAAAACCGCCTTCGGCCAGGTAATCCAGTTCTTCCGGCGACGGAATGCGGCCAAGCACCGCATTGCGGTGCGGGAACCGGCCGAAGCGGCGGATGATGTCGCGGTGCAGTTCGGCGTACTGCAGGTATTCCTTGTCACCCAGCACGTCGAACATCGCGACCGAGCGGTCCTGGTCCAGCGGATCTTCGGAGTGCTCGAACGGCAGGTAGATGAAGGCGCGCAGCTTGGGTACCAGCTGCAGGTCCAGCCCCTCCTCGATCGCGCGCGTGGCGTAGTGCCGTGCCAGGCCATCGGTGGCATAGGAATGGGCCGTGCCGCGGAAGCAGTTGCGCGGGAACTGGTCCAGCAGCAGCATCAGCGCCAGCGCGCCCTCGGCGCTGCCCAGCCAGTGCTCGCGCGCGCGCGATGCGGCAGCGTGGTGTTCGTCCGCGAACAGCGTACGGAACCGCGCGTCGAACGCATCATCGCGGGCAAACCACTTTTCAGGGCCCGCGTCCTTCCAGAATTCCACCACTTGCGCGGCAACGTCCATCACCTACTCCCAGGGCCGGCGCGCCGCGCCAGGCCATCATCATCATTCGTCGAAGCRCAGGTGGCGGACCGACTTGCCGTTGCGCCGGATAAGCTTAAGCGCCTCGATGCCGATCTGGATATGGTTTTCCACGAACTGCGAGCTGACCTTGGCGTCGGATGCCTCGGTTTTCACCCCGTCCGGGATCATCGGCTGGTCTGAAACCAGCAGCAGGGCGCCGCTGGGAATATGGTTGGCAAAGCCGGCAGCGAAGATCGTAGCGGTTTCCATGTCGATGGCCATGCAGCGCATCGCCCGCAGCCGCTCCTTGAAGGCCTCGTCGTGCTCCCAGACCCGGCGGTTGGTGGTGTAGACGGTGCCGGTCCAGTAGTCATGGCCAAGGTCGCGGATCATGGTCGAGACCGCACGCTGCAGGGCAAATGCCGGCAAGGCCGGCACTTCCGGCGGCAGGTAGTCGCCCGAGGTTCCCTCGCCGCGGATGGCCGCGATCGGCAGCACCAGGTCGCCCAGCTCGTTCTTGCGCTTCAGCCCGCCGCACTTGCCCAGGAACAGCACCGCCTTGGGCATCACCGCCGACAGCAGATCCATGATGATCGCGGCATTGGGGCTGCCCATGCCGAAGTTGATCATGGTGATGCCGTCGATGGTGGCGCTGGCCATCGGCCGGTCCAGGCCGATCACCGGCGCCCCGGTCAGCGCGGAGAACGTATGCAGGTAGCCCCCGAAGTTGGTCAGCAGGATGTGCTGGCCGAACTGGTCCAGAGGTACGCCGGTATAGCGCGGAAGCCAGTTGTCGACGATGTCCTGCTTGCTCTTCATGGGCGGTCCGGTGCGGCGTGGGGAGCACCATTTTCCGGGAGGCGGTCGTTGCCGTCGAGATGGCCGATGGCGACCCGTGAAAAAGGACACTTGGCAAGCACGCCGCTCCCCGGCTAGCGTCGGTGGGTTGAACACGCTGCCAAGGGGATCTGCATGACATCGACGTTGTTGCGCGCCGGGTTGGGTCTGGCGCTGGTATCGCTGAGCACGGCGCCGGCCGTGGGCGCTTCGCGCTTCGTGGCCGATCCCTACCCGAGCACCTACCAGGCGCACCCCGATGGGCCGTTGCTGATCCAGAACGCCACGGTGCTGACCGGCACCGGCCAGCGCCTCGACAACGCCGATGTGCTGCTGCGCGATGGCCGCATCGTCGCCGTCGGCGATGCGCTGCAGGTCGATGCCAGCGTCACCCGCATCAACGCCGACGGCAAGTGGGTGACGCCCGGCCTGATCGACGTGCATTCGCACCTGGGCGTCTATCCCAGCCCCGGTGTCGGCGCGCACAGCGACGGCAACGAGATGACCGCGCCGGTCACCGCCAACGTCTGGGCCGAGCATTCGGTATGGCCGCAGGACCCCGGTTTCCAGGCGGCGCTGGCCGGCGGAGTGACCAGCATGCAGGTGCTGCCCGGCTCGGCCAACCTGGTCGGTGGCCGCGGCGTAACGCTGAAGAACGTGCCTGCCACCACCTACCAGGCGATGAAGTTCCCCGGCGCGCCGTGGGGCCTGAAAATGGCCTGCGGCGAAAACCCCAAGCGCGTCTACGGTGGCGGCAAGGGCGTGGCACCTGCAACGCGGATGGGCAACGTGGCCGGTTACCGCGCAGCCTTCATCGACGCGGCCGACTACATCGCCAAGAACACGCCGAAGCCGGCCAAGCGCAAGGGCTGGTTCGGCAGCGACAAGGGCGACAGCGCCGGTGACGCCGGCGGCAAGCGCGACCTCAAGCTGGACACCCTTGCCGGTGCGATCCAGGGCGATATCCGCGTGCACATCCACTGCTACCGCGCCGATGAAATGGCCACCATGCTCGACCTGTCCAAGGAATTCGGCTTCAAGGTGGCCGCCTTCCACCATGGCGTGGAGGCCTACAAACTGGCCGACCGTCTGGCGGCCGAAGGTGTGTGCGGTGCACTGTGGGCCGACTGGTGGGGCTTCAAGATGGAGGCCTTCGACGGCATCGCCGAGAACATCGCGCTGGTCGACCGGCCGAAGAACAGCTGCGCCATCGTCCACTCCGACTCGCCCGAAGGCATCCAGCGCCTGAACCAGGAGGCCGCCAAGGTGATGGCCGCCGCGCGCCGCGCGCACATGCCGGAGATCGCGCCGGAACGCGCGATCACCTGGATGACCGCCAACGCCGCCAAGGCGCTGGGCATCGAAGCACAGACCGGCACGCTGGAGGCCGGAAAGATGGCCGACGTGGTGATCTGGAACGGCAACCCCTTCAGTTCGTATGCACTGGCCGAACAGGTGTTCGTCGATGGCCGCCGTGTGTACGACCGCAGCACGCCACCGGCGACGCCGCGGTCGGATTTCCAACTTGGGCAGGAGCTGCGCTGATGGGCATGTTCAAGGCAATGGCGAAGTCTGCCGCAACGCTCGGCGCTGCCGTCATGGCGCTGGCCTGCATTGCGCCGCCTGCGCAGGCGCAGGACCTGCTGGTGCGCGGTGCGACCGTCGCTACCGCCAGCGCACGCGGCAACGTGGAAGATGCCGACGTGCTGGTGCAGGGCGGCATCATCCGCGCGGTGGGTCGCGGCCTGTCCGCACCGGCTGGCGTGCCGGTGGTCGAGGCCAAGGGCCGCACGCTGACCCCGGCCCTGTTCGGCGGTATCACCGAGATCGGCATCGAGGAAGTGTCCGGCGAATCGAGCACGGTCGACAGCGCGCTGAAGATCGGTGAGCAGCCGCTGCGTCCGGAATTCGACGTGACCCTGGCCTACAACCCTGCGTCGGTGCTGATTCCGGTAGCACGCCTGGATGGCATCGGCTTCACCGCGCTGGGCGCGGCCACCGGCGGTGGCTTCGTCGCCGGCCAGGGCGGCGTGGTGCGCTTCGATGGCAGTGCCGACCCGATCGGCCCGCGCGCCCTGTTCCTGCGCCTGGGCGCGGCGGCGTCTGAACTGACCGGACAATCGCGCGCGGCACAATGGATGCTGCTGCAGCAGATGGTCGATGAAGCGCGCGGCCAGGTCGCCGCCGACTCGCCGCATGCGCTGCTGACCCCGGCCGGTCGCCGCACGCTGGCCCGCTATCTGTCCGGCCAGGGCCGCATCGTGGTGGAAGTGGACCGCGCGGCCGACATCCGCCAGCTGCTGCGCTGGGCGGCCCGCGAGAAGGTGAAGATCGCCATCGCCGGCGGTGCCGAGGCCTGGCAGCTGGCACCGGAACTGGCAGCGGCCAAGGTGCCGGTGTTCGTCGACGCGCTGGGCAACCTGCCGGCCACCTTCGACCAGATCGGCGCCACCCTGGAAAACGCCGCGCGGTTGCAGCGCGCCGGCGTGCCGGTGGCCTTTGCCCAGCGCGACGACGCCTCGCACAACGCGCGCAAGATGCGCCAGCTGGCCGGCAATGCTGTAGCCAATGGCCTGCCCTGGGCCGACGGCCTGGCCGGGCTGACCCGGGTACCGGCCGAGGTGCTGGGCGTGGCCGACCAGATCGGCAGCATCGAGCCGGGCAAGCGTGCCGACCTGGTGCTGTGGGAAGGTGATCCGCTGGATGTGGCGCACTATGCCGAACAGGTCTGGCTGGGCGGCCGCGCGATGCCGATGCGCTCGCGCCAGACCGAACTGCGCGACCGCTACCTGCAGCGCAACGCGCAGCCCTGACCGCTACAAGGAGCCCCCGATGCCCACCCTGCGCTGGTATTTCGACTTCGTCTCGCCCTATTCCTACCTGCACTGGCAGAAAGTGAAGCGGCTTCCGCAGTTCGAGCACATCCAACCGGTACCGATCGCCTTCGGTGCGGTCCTGCACCATCTGGGCAACCTCGGCCCGGCGGAGATCCCGGCCAAGCGCCGTTTCATGTACCGCCAGCTGCTGTGGACCGCGCAGGCCGAGGGCACCCCTCTGCGCTTCCCGCCGGGGCATCCGTTCAACCCGCTGGCGGCGCTGCGCCTGTGCCTGGCCGCAGGCGCCAGCACCGAGGCGGTGGATGTGCTGTTTGACTGGATCTGGCGCGACGGCCGCGCGGCCGACAGCGCCCCGGCCCTGCGCGAACCCGCCACCCGGCTGGGTATCAGCGATGTGGAGGCGGCCATTGGCGAGCCGGCAATCAAGGAACAGCTGCGTCGCAACACCGATGCGGCGATCGAGGCCGGCGTATTCGGCGTGCCGACCCTGGCCATCGACGGCGAACTGTTCTGGGGCAACGATACCCACCCGCTGATGGCGGCGGTGCTGGACGACCCGGGCCTGCTGGATCGCCCCGACTGGCAGCAGGCGGTGGCCCTGCCGATGGCGGTGCAGCGCAGTCGCTGAACAGGCAGTGGCGCATTTCCCTCGCGCGCCCGATCCCGTTTTGAGATAGTTTTCACATTTCCGAACCTACAACCGCCCTGGAGGGGGAGCCGCGGATGCGCATCGGAATCGTCGTCGACTCGGCCTGCGACCTGCCGCAGGACTTCATTGCCGAGCACAACATCGTGCTGTTGCCGATCACCGTGCGGATCGGCGAAGCCGTGCTCGCCGACCACCGCGACGAGCAGGCAACGCTGAGCTTCCTGCACGCGCACGTAGCCGAACACGGCGCCGAAGCGGAGACCATCCCCTTCAGCGTCAACCAGATCCGCGACCTGTTCCTGCAGCGGCTGGTGATCGACTACGACCACGTGTTCTGCATGACCATCACCAAGACCCGCAGCCCGATCCACGACAACGCACTGCAGGCCAGCTTCGCCATCCTCAACGACTACAAGCCGGTGCGGCAGGCGGCAGGCTACAACTCGCCGTTCGCGCTGCGCGTTCTGGACACCCAGAACCTGTTCGCCGCACAGGCGGTGACGGCGGTGGAGGCGGTGCGCCTGCGTGCCAGCGACGCCAGCGTGCAGCAGATCCGCGAGCGCCTGGAAGAACTGGCCGGCAACGTGCACGGCTACATGGTCACCCGCGACCTGTACTACATGCGTGCCCGCGCCCGGCACAAGGGCGACCGCAGCGTCGGCCTGCTCAGCGCGGCGCTGGGCAGTGCGCTGGACATCAAGCCGGTGCTGCATGGCTATCGCGGCGAGACCGGGCCAGTGGCGAAGATCAAGGGTTTCGACAATGCCGTGCTGAAGCTGTTCGGCGTGGTCGGCCAGCGCGTACGCGCCGGACTGATGACGCCCACCGTGTGCGTCAGCTACGGCGGCGAACTGGACGAACTGCGCGCCCTGCCCGGCTACGCGCAGATGAAGGAGGTCTGCGCCGGCCGTGGCGTGACCGTGTACGAATCGGTGATGAGCCTGACCGGCATGGTCAACGTCGGCAAGGGTGCGGTCACCGTGGGCTTCGCCGATGGGCCGCATCGGTTTGAATGAAGGCCAACCACGCAGTGGAATCTGCACATCGATTCCACCGCGCTTATGCCAGCCTAGCTGCACCTCAAGGAGATCAACATGCCTGCGCAGTACCACATCAGCCTGCCCGAACCGTCCAAGGCCCGCGGCAACGACCCGGACCTGTCTTTCCATTCGCAGGGCGCGGCCGGCTTCGCCGAAGAACTGCAGAACGCGCTGCGCAATGGCAGCCTGTTCGAGCGCTGGCGCGACAAGCAGCCGGACCCGGATGCGGTGGAACCGCAGTGGGGCGTGACCGATCCGGAGGCCACCGTGACCGGTGAGCAGAAGGATCTGCGCATCAACCTGGTGGCCACCACCCGCATCGACAGTGACGTGTTCAAGCAGCGCCTGCGCCTGCTGGCCGGGCACCACTGGGAACTGCGCGACGTGCGTTGAGATCCGGCTCTGGTAGATGCCAACCTTGGTTGGCGCTTCTGGAAGAGTGCTGCCAACCAAGGTTGGCAGCTACCGAGTCGCCAGGCAGCTCCATCTCGCCAATTTGTCGCGAATAGCCCGCCGCCGATGGCGCATGTTCTGGTAGACGCCAACCTTGGTTGGCACTCTGCAGCGCACCGCTCATATGGCTGGCACACTGGTCGGATGAGAAACAAAGATGACATCACCCGCCCTGGCACGCGCGGCGAGAAGAAGCTTCGCGATGCTCCACGCCGACTTCGCTACCTGCGACATTGGGCTGACTGCTTCAAAGGTGCCTTTCCCTCAGAGGAGCTGGAGGGCCGGGCTCGTTACTGGAACTACAAGGTTCCCACCCGCGCAGGTCTGATCGAAGGCCCTGCCACCACGCTGAGGATCCAGCGTGCTTGCGCCCAATCGCTCATCAGCGCCTGCGCAAACCTGATCCAGTCACGGCCAGCCTCACAAGCAGACGTGCGGGTAACCTGCTGTATCGCTCAGCCCGGGATGTTCTCCAGCGAGATATGCCTTTACCTGGACGAAGAGTACTTCCAAGGCCATGTCGCGGCGACGGCGGATGGACAGGTCACCGCGATCAACTCGCGCAGCCTTGCCACCGAATGGGGGCTCGTCCTGCCCAAGGGCATTGGGGAGCGAGGTGTGCAGATCAGCATTCCTCGCACCGATCACGATGACGGACTGGAACAGGAATACTGGTTCTTCGGCGAGGTAACCGACCAACGTTGATGGTAGCGACTGGATCTGCCCTGGTAGACGCCAACCCTGGTTGGCGCTTTCCAAAAAGGATGCCAACCAAGGTTGGCATCTACCAGTTCCTCGTGGCTGGCACTACCGAGCACCCGGATCTGCTGCTATCGTGCCGCCGCCAACGGCGACTGCACGGACTGCACATGGACCCCAAGCTGAAAGCCCTCATCGAGCAGACCAACCTGTCGGACCTGCTGCCGTCGGCGCCCGAGGAAATGGATCTGCAGCAGCCGGTAGCGCCGCCGGAACCCGCAAAACCGCAACCCGCCCGTTCCACCAACGATGCACTGCAGGTGCATTTCGGTGGTACCGACATGGTCGGCAAGCTCGCCAATGCGCCCACCAGTGGACGGATAAAGACCTTCGCCATGATCCTGCTGGGCGGGCCGACCATCGTGTTCGGCCTGCTTCTGCTGGGCATGGTCTGGACCGAGCCGGGCAAGTCAGTGTTCGCGCTGGTCTACGGCACGGTCATCGCAGCGGTGTTGATCGGTATCTGGCCTTATCTGCTGTTCCGCAAACGCGAGAAACCGTCGGACTGACGACCAGGGTAGTGCCGGCCGCTGGCCGGCAACCCATGCATCCCGCAGCTGCCGGCC
>NZ_JBFRFE010000022.1:0-15086 GCF_052114665.1 Stenotrophomonas sp. 2YAF22
CCTTGCCCGAGCTCGGCACGACGTTGTTGTAAGCACGTGCCAGGCGGGTGATCGAGTCGAGCAGGATCACCACGTCCTTCTTGTGCTCGACCAGGCGCTTGGCGCGCTCGATGACCATTTCGGCCACCTGCACGTGGCGCGCGGCCGGTTCGTCGAAGGTCGAGCTGATGACTTCGCCGCGCACGGTGCGCTGCATTTCGGTCACTTCTTCCGGGCGCTCGTCGATCAGCAGCACGATCAGGTGTACGTCCGGATGGTTGGTGGTGATGGCCGTGGCGACCTGCTGCATCATCATCGTCTTGCCGGCCTTCGGCTGGGAAACGATGAGCGAGCGCTGGCCCTTGCCCTGCGGTGCCATCAGGTCGAGGATGCGGCCTGTGATGTCTTCCGACGAACCGTTGCCGCGCTCCAGGGTGAAGCGGCGACGCGGGAACAGGGGGGTCAGGTTCTCGAACAGCACCTTGTTCTTCGATGCTTCCAGCGGCTCACCGTTGATGGTGTCCACGATCGACAGCGCGAAGTAACGCTCGCCGTCCTTCGGGAAGCGGATGCGGCCCGACAGATGGTCGCCGGTGCGCAGGTTGAAGCGGCGGATCTGGCTGGGCGAGATGTAGGTATCGTCCGGGCCGGCCAGGTAGCTGGCCTCGGCCGCGCGCAGGAAGCCGAAGCCGTCCGGCAGGATTTCCAGCACGCCGTCGGCGGCAACGCCGTCGCCGTGGCGGGTCAGCACCTTCAGCAGCGCGAAGATCACGTCCTGCTTGCGGGCACGGGCCACGCCTTCGGAAATCTGCAGCTGCTCGGCGATCTCCAGCAGCTTCTGGGCCGGCATGCGCTTGAGGTCGCTCAGCGAATAGACCGGGAAGCCCTCGGGCACGTTGGCGTGCGGACGCGGTACGAACGGCTGCTGTTCGCCGTTGTCGTTCGGCATGCCGTCGTCGCGGAAGCGACCGCCGTTGCCACCGCCACCACCGCCGCCGCCGCCGCCGCCATTGCGATCACGGTCGCGGCGGTTGCGGAAACGGTCACGGCGGTTGCCTTGGCCTTGCTGGCCCTGCTGGCCGCCCTGGTTGTAGGGGTTCTGGTTCTGGCCACCGCCCTGGTTGTTCTGGCGCGCCTGGCCGGATTCGCGGCCCTCGCCACCTTCGCCGCCGCCATTGCTGGCAGGGGCCTCGGCGGCAGGCGCGCTCGGCGTGGAAGGCGCTGCGGCCGGTGCCGGCGCTTCGGGCGCGGCTGTCAGCGGCAGGGCAGGCTGCGCCGGAGCGCTGGTTTCGGCGGCGGCCGGAGCGGCAGCCTTGGTTACGCGGGCTTTGCGCACGCGCTTTTCGGCGGGCGCATCAGCGCTACCGGTTTCGGGAGTGTTATCGGACAAGAGCGTTATTCCTCGCTTGAAGGTGCGAGCGCCCGGCTGGGGCGGCGAACATTGGGAATGGGTCTGGAAGAAACTGCGTCCAGAAGATGCGGCACGCGAACGCGGCCGGATGTGCCGACACTATCATCGGCCCGCGGCGCCACGCAAGGGGCGCCGGATACGGTATTCAGTCAGGCGCCGGGGCGCCCGCCCGGCAGCCGTGGAAAACGGCTGCCGGTCACCCGCAGGATCAGGCCAGGGCCTTGTCCAGCAGGCCGGCCAGCTGGGCCTTGCCAACGGCACCAATCTGCTCGCCGACCTTCTCGCCGTCCTTGAAGACGACCAGGTAGGGAATCGAACGCACGTGGTACTTGGCGGCCAGGGCGCGGTTGTTGTCCACGTTGACCTTGGCGATCTTGGCGCGGCCCTGGTAGGCATCGGCCAGTTCGTCCAGCGCCGGGGCGATCATCTTGCAGGGGCCACACCATTCGGCCCAGAAATCGACCAGCACCGGTTCCTTGGAATTCAGCACGGCGCTATCAAAGTCRGCATCGCCGACGTGTACAACCTTGTCGCTCATCTTGGTTTCTCGTCTTGGATTGCACCCGGCCAGGCCGGAGGTGGGTGAACTGGGCCATGCCCGGTGGCGTGACCCTCGTCGTTGCCTCGCGGCGGACTGCCACGGTGCGTTCGGCGGGATGCCTGGACGCTCACGGCCGGCAGTGTACCCCTATCGCAGGGCGGGGACAGATGCTGGTTGGAACCCAGCGTATCGTGATCGGGGCTGAGCCCGGTATGTGTCCGATTTCACTGTCCATGGCAGAAATGGGGGTGCTGGCGCGGTAGGCCATGGGTGCATGCGCTGCTGTTCAAGCGCGGTACTGCGGGGTGAAGAGGTGCGTCTCCGTGAGTCCTGAGACGCCCAATCCCGGTTTGCTGGCCCGAGTGCGGTAAACTGGGGCATTGTGCGGCGCGCGGACCCGAGGGGTCCCGGCCAGCCCGACCCGCCGCAGGGGCCGCAGTTTGCGACGGAGCCCCAGACAGATTTCAGTGCCGCCGCCCGCAGGTGCGTGGCCATACCAAGACGGACACATGAGCGACAAACCGCTGACCGATTTGACCTTTTCCTCCTTTGATCTGCATCCGGCCCTGCAGGCCGGTCTTGAAGGAGCCGGATTCACCCGCTGCACGCCCATCCAGGCGCTGACCCTGCCGGTCGCGCTGCCCGGTGGCGACGTCGCCGGCCAGGCCCAGACGGGCACCGGCAAGACGCTGGCCTTCCTGGTCGCTGTCGTGAACCGCCTGCTGACCCGCCCGGCACTGGCTGATCGCAAGCCGGAAGACCCGCGCGCGCTGATCCTGGCCCCCACCCGCGAACTGGCCATCCAGATCCACAAGGATGCGGTCAAGTTCGGTTCGGACCTGGGTCTGCGTTTCGCGCTGGTCTACGGCGGCGTTGATTACGACAAGCAGCGCGAGATCCTGCAGCAGGGCGTGGACGTGATCATCGCCACCCCGGGCCGCCTGATCGACTACGTCAAGCAGCACAAGGTGGTGTCGCTGCACGCCTGCGAAATCTGCGTGCTGGACGAAGCCGACCGCATGTTCGACCTGGGCTTCATCAAGGACATCCGCTTCCTGCTGCGCCGCATGCCTGAGCGCTCCACCCGGCAGACCCTGCTGTTCAGCGCCACCCTGAGCCATCGCGTGCTCGAGCTGGCCTATGAGCACATGAACGAGCCGCAGAAGCTGGTGGTCGAAGCCGAGACCATCACCGCCGCGCGCGTGCGCCAGCGCATCTACTTCCCGGCCGACGAAGAGAAGATTCCGTTGCTGCTGGGCCTGCTGTCGCGCAGCGAAGGCGCGCGCACCATGGTCTTCGTCAACACCAAGGTGTTCGTCGAGCGCGTGGCCCGTTCGCTGGAGCGTTCCGGCTACCGCGTCGGCGTGCTGTCCGGTGACGTGCCGCAGAAGAAGCGCGAGAGCCTGCTCAACCGCTTCCAGAAGGGCCAGCTGGAAATCCTGGTGGCCACCGATGTGGCCGCCCGCGGCCTGCATATCGACGGCATCAAGTACGTCTACAACTACGACCTGCCGTTCGACGCCGAAGACTACGTGCACCGCATCGGCCGTACCGCCCGCCTGGGCGAGGAAGGCGATGCCATCAGCTTCGCCTGCGAGCGCTATGCGATGGGCCTGCCGGACATCGAGGCCTACATCGAACAGAAGATCCCGGTCGAAGCGGTCACCAGCGAGATCCTGACTTCGCTGCCGCGCCCCGAGCGTGCCGCACCGGCACCGGGCGAGGAAGGCGACGAGAACGAAAGCGTCGGCCAGATCTTCCGCGAAGCACGCGAAGCGCGTGCCGCCGAGGAAGAGCGTCGTGGCGGCGGCCGTAGTGGCGGTCGTTCCGGCAGCAGTGCTGGCGCCGGCCGTGGTGGCCGTGATGGCGAGCGCAGCGGCGAACGCCGTCCGCGTGGCCCGCGCAAGCCGCGTGTGGAAGGCGAGCAGGTAGCCGCCGCCGCAGTCGAAGGTGCGGTGACGGCTGAAGCTGCTGCCGTGCAGGCCCCGCGTCCGCCGCGCGCTGAAACTGCGCCGGAAGGTGCGGTGGATGGCGAGCGCAAGCCGCGCAAGCGTCGTCGTCGTCGCCACGGCCGTCCGGTCGAGGGCGCCGAAGGTGTGGCAAGCAACGCCGGCAACGGTGCCAGCCCGGTCACTCCGGTGCAGGTGGTGGCCAAGCCGGTGCGTACCAGCGCCGATGCCGGCGACTCGTTCCTGACCCGTATCGGCCGCAAGATCCGCCGGATGCTGTCCGGCAGCTGATCGGTGCGGTAGCACCCGACCGTTGGTCGGGTGGCTTTCGGGGCGTGCCGGCCAACGGTCGGCACCCACCATCGCCCCGGCATCTCCACGCCGTCGCGCCGGTCCTGCATAATCGGGGCATGAGTGTCCTGCGCTTCGACAATGTCAGCAAACAGTACGCCGGTGGCCACGAAGCCCTGACCGATGTCAGCTTCGAGGTCGCGCCGGGCGAAATGCTGTTCGTCACCGGTCACTCCGGGGCGGGCAAGAGCACCCTGCTCAAGTTGATCCACCTCGACGAGCGGCCCAGCCGCGGCGCGGTGATGTTCGACGAGCGCAACCTGCTGAAGGTGCGCGGCGGCGATGTGCCGCGGCATCGACGCGCGGTCGGCGCGGTCTACCAGGACCACCGCCTGCTGATGGACCGCTCCATCGCCGAGAACGTGGCCCTGCCGCTGATCCTGCGCGGTACCCGCCGTGGCGACATCAACAAGCGCGTGCGTTCGGTGCTCGAGCGCATGGGCCTTGGCCACCGCGAGAAGGCGCTGCCCTCGCAGCTGTCGGCCGGTGAGCAGCAGCGCGTCGGCATCGCCCGGGCGATCGTCGGCGAGCCCAAGCTGCTGGTGGCCGACGAGCCGACCGGCAACCTCGATCCAACCCTGGCGGCCGAGATCATGTCCCTGTTCGCCGAGCTGCCTGCGCGCGGCACCAGCGTGCTGGTGGTCAGCCACGACCTGCCGCTGCTGCGCCACATGCGCAAGCGCGTGCTGATCCTCGACCACGGCCGGCTGGTGGACGACATCTCGCCGCAGGATCTGGCGGAGTAACCATGGCCAAGAACGAAAACACCGAAGCCGCTGCGCCGTCGCGCCTGGGCGTGTGGTTCCAGCATCACGTGCACAGCGTGGTGTTCAGCCTCGGCCGCGCCTGCCGCAAACCGTGGGCGACGCTGCTGACCGTGATGGTCATGGCGCTGGCCCTGGCGCTGCCGCTGGGCCTGTCGATCGCGCTGGACAACCTCAAGCAGTTTGCCGGCAGCGTGCAGCAGTCGCGCGACATCAACGTCTTCCTGAAGGCCGACGTCGACGGCCCCGGTGCGCTGCGCCTGGCCGGTGAACTACGCGATCGCCCGGACGTGGCCAGTGTCACCGTGCGCACGCCGGATCAGGGCCTGGAGGAGCTGCGCCAGGCCGGCCTCGGCGAAGCCATCGACGCACTCAACGACAACCCGTTGCCCTCGCTGCTGGTGGTCACCCCTGGCCAGGGCCAGGACGATGCGCGGCTGGCGCGCGCGCTGGAGAGCCTGCCCGGGGCAGACCTGGTCCAGCACGACGCGTTGTGGCGCCAGCGCCTGGATGCCTGGCTCGCGTTTGGTGCGCGGCTGGTGCAGGTGCTGTCGGTGCTGCTCGGCGCCGGTGCCGCGCTGGTGGTCGGCAACACCGTGCGCCTGGACATCCAGGCCCGCCGCGAGGAAATCGGCGTGCTGCAGCTTCTCGGCGCCAGCGATGGTTTCATCCGCCGCCCGTTCCTGTACCTGGGTGCCTGGTATGGCCTGGGCGCCGGTGCGGTCGCGTTGGGCCTGATCGGCATTGCCGGTGCCGCCCTGCGCGCGCCGTTGGCCGAGCTGTCGCGCAGCTACGGCAGCCCGTTCGTGCTGCATGGCCTGGACCTGCTGCATGGCAGCCTGGTGCTGCTTGGCACCCTGTTGCTGGGCTGGCTGGGTGCATGGCTGGTGACCGGTCACTTCCTCCGCCAGACCCGCCCGACAGACACCTGAGACCGGCATGCAACCGCAAGCGCTGAAGCACCTTGAAGGGCCCGCGACGCGGGTGATGGTGGTTGACGGTTCCAAACTGGTACGCAAGCTGATTGCCGACGTCCTGCAGCGCGATCTGCCGGGCGTGGAGGTGATCGGCTGCGACAGCATCGAAGACGCACAGCATGCGCTGGCGCAGGGCCCGGTCGATCTGGTCACCACCTCGTTGACCCTGCGCGATGGCGACGGCCTGGCGCTGGCGCGGATGGTGCGCGAAGCGGCAGGGCAGGCCTATGTGCCGGTGATCGTGGTCTCCGGCGACGCCCAGCAGCACCTGGAGCAGCGCCGCTTCACCGAGTACGTCACCGACTATTTCGACAAATCGCTGGGCCACGAGGCCCTTGCGACGTTCGTGCGCGGCTACGTGCAGCCGCAGACCATTCCCGGCGCGACCATCCTCTACATCGAGGACAGCCGGGTGGTGGCCGAGGCCACCAAGCGCATGCTCGAGCGCCAGCAGCTCAACGTGATGCATGTGGTCAGCGCCGAAGAAGCGTTCACCCTGCTGACCGCCGAATCGCTGGGGCGCAGCCGCCATCGCATCGACCTGGTGCTGACCGATGTGACCCTGAAGGGAGAGCTGAGTGGCCGCGACGTGGTGCAGCGCGTGCGCGTGGACTTCGGCTACGGCAAGCGCCGCCTGCCGGTGCTGGTGATGACCGGCGATGGCAATCCGCACAACCAGACCGGCCTGCTGCAGGCTGGCGCCAACGACCTGGTGCTGAAGCCGATCGAAGAGCGCCTGCTGATCACCAAGGTGCTGTTCCAGCTGCGGCTGGCCCGACTGAATGATGGACCCCTGTTGCGATGATCGATGAAGTAGTGGACACCCCGGCGATCCAGCTGGAACCGAGCTGGAAACAGCGTGTGGGCGATTACCTGCTGCAGCCGCAGATGCGCGAGCTGTCCAGCTTCCTGCGGCAGCGCAAGGCCAGCGGTGCGGCGGTGTTCCCACCCGGCCCGCAGATCTTCGCCGCCTTCGATGCCACCCCGTTTGATCAGGTGAAAGTGGTCATCCTCGGCCAGGACCCGTACCACGGCCGTGGGCAGGCCCATGGTCTGAGTTTCTCGGTGCAGCCGGGCGTGCCGGTGCCGCCGTCGTTGTTGAACATCTACAAGGAAATCGAGGGTGACCTCGGTATTGGCCGTCCGGACCATGGCTGCCTGATTCCCTGGGCACAGCGCGGCGTGCTGCTGCTCAACGCGGTGCTGACGGTGGAAGAGGGCAAGGCCGGTGCCCACCAGGGGCGCGGATGGGAAGGCTTCACCGACCATGTGGTGGATGTGTTGAACCGTGAGCGCGAGGGCCTGGTGTTCATGCTCTGGGGCGCCTACGCGCAGCAGAAGGGCAAGGTGATCGATACCGGCCGCCACCGCGTGCTGAAAGCCCCGCATCCGTCGCCGCTGTCGGCCCACCGCGGGTTCCTCGGCTGTCGCCATTTCTCGATGGCCAACGAGTACCTGCAGCGCCGTGGCCAGGCGCCGATCGACTGGTCGCTGCCGCCGCGGGCGATGCTGTCGCCATCGGGCTGAACGGCGGGCAACGCTGCCCGGTATTGAATGGGCGAAGCCGCCACCTGTTCAGCTCCCTTTGACCCCGAATGGCCGTGTTTTCTGGGCTAGTGGGTTGAATTCCAAGGGATTGTGTATCCCGAAAAGCGCGCTCGCCACTGTCATCAAATCGCGTTACGGTAGGGCTCTGTTTGGGACCAGTGTTTCATCAGTGGAATGCTGGAACTTTTTCCTCCTTTAGCAGTCCAAATCCCAGACTGCTAAGATGGGTGCCTATGAGCCAGAACACCTCTACTGCCCTTGTGGCAAACAATCTGCCGATTCCCAGTGCGCTCGGTTCGCTGGACGCCTATATCGGTGCCGTGCACCAGATCCCGGTGCTGTCGGTCGATAACGAACAGGACTTGGCCCGTCGCTTCCGCGACGGCAACGATCTGGACGCTGCCCGTGAGCTGGTGCATTCGCACCTGCGCTTCGTGGTGCACGTGGCCCGCGGTTACAACGGCTACGGCCTCGCGCTGGGCGACCTGATCCAGGAAGGCAACATCGGCCTGATGAAGGCGGTCAAGCGCTTCGACCCCGACATGGGCGTGCGCCTGGTGTCCTTCGCCGTGCATTGGATCCGTGCCGAGATGCACGAGTTCATCCTGAAGAACTGGCGCATCGTGAAGGTCGCCACGACCAAGGCGCAGCGCAAGCTGTTCTTCAACCTGCGCAAATCGAAGAAGCGCCTGGGCTGGATGAACGCCGCCGAAGTCACCGCGGTGGCCAAGGACCTGAACGTGTCCGAGCGCGAGGTGCTTGAAATGGAATCGCGCCTGTCCGGCCGCGATATCGGTTTCGATGCGCCGACCGATGAAGACAACGACCACGCGCCGCCGTCGCCGGCTGCGTATCTGGTGGCCAATGACGAAGATCCGTCGATGGCCTACGAGCGCGAGGACAGCGAAGACAACCAGATGCAGCTGCTGCGCGAAGGCCTGGCGGAACTGGATGCGCGTTCGCGCGACATCATCCGCCGCCGTTGGCTGGATGCGGACAGCAAGGTGACGCTGCAGGAACTGGCGGACGAGTACGGCGTATCGGCCGAGCGTATCCGCCAGGTCGAAGCGAACGCGCTGAAGAAGATGAAGGCGCTGTTCACCGCTTGAGGCGATGAAGCGTTTGAGTAATGGAAAGGCCCGGCATTGCCGGGCCTTTGCTTTTTCCGAGGTATTCAATCCACGCATGGCGTGGATCTACTTCGCGATCCAGTAGATCCACGCCATGCGTGGATCAGCGCGGTCTTAGTTTTCGCGTGCGATCGCCCGCCAGCCGATGTCACTGCGGTGGAACTCGTTGGCCCAGGTCACCTTCGCCACACCCGCATACGCGTTCGCCTGCGCGTCGCGCACGCTGTCGCCCAACGCCGCCACGCACAGCACGCGGCCACCGGCGCTGAGCACCTGGCCCTGCGCATCCAGCGTCGTTCCTGCATGGAACACCTTGGCCGTTGCCGGCACTTCATCCAGGCCGGAGATCACCTCGCCGGTGATTGGCGTTTCCGGGTAAGGCTTGGCTGCCAGCACCACGCCGAGCGACGGGCGCGGATCCCATTGCGCTTCCACCTGGTCCAGGCGGCCATCGATCGCCGCTTCCACCAGCTCCACCAGGTCCGACTGCAGGCGCAGCATCACCGGCTGGGTTTCCGGGTCGCCGAAACGCACGTTGAACTCGATCACCTTCGGCGCGCCGCTGGCGTCGATCATCAGGCCGGCATAGAGGAAGCCAGTGAACGGAATGCCATCGGCAATCATGCCCTGCACGGTCGGGTTCACCACCTCGCGCATCACCCGGGCATGCACTTCAGGTGTCACCACCGGAGCCGGCGAGTACGCACCCATGCCGCCGGTGTTCGGGCCGGTGTCGCCGTCGCCGACGCGCTTGTGATCCTGCGAGGTGGCCATCGGCAGTGCATGCACGCCATCGACCATCGAAATGAAGCTGGCTTCCTCGCCGTCGAGGAATTCCTCGATCACCACGCGTGCACCGGCATCGCCGAAGGCGTTGCCCGAGAGCATGTCGCGCACCGCGTCTTCGGCTTCGGCGAGGGTCATTGCCACGATCACACCCTTGCCGGCGGCCAGGCCGTCGGCTTTGACCACGATCGGCGCGCCCTTCTCGCGCAGGTAGGCCAGTGCCGCGTCCACCTCGGTGTGCACCGAATAGAACGCGGTGGGGATGTTGTGGCGTGCCAGGAAGTCTTTGGCGTAGGCCTTGCTGCCTTCCAGCTGCGCGGCTGCCGCCGTCGGCCCGAAGATGCGCAGCCCGGCGGCGCGGAAGCGGTCGACCACGCCGGCCACCAGCGGCACTTCCGGGCCGACCACGGTCAGCGCCACGCCTTCGGCCTGGGCCAGCGCGAGCAGGCCATCGATGTCGGTGACCTTCACCGCGACGTTGCGGCACTTGTCTTCGTTGGCGGTGCCGGCATTGCCGGGTGCCACGAGCACTTCAGTGACACGGGAGGACTGGGCCAGCTTCCATGCCAGGGCGTGTTCGCGGCCGCCAGAGCCGATGACAAGTACGTTCATCACGAGATTCCAGATTGCGTGGGAAGGGAAGGTCGATAGCCCCGGCGGCGCGCGTGGTTCACTCGCAGCCTTCGCGTCGCAGTGATTCGGGGAAGGAGTAGGTCCAGGACTTCGCGTCCAGGGTGAAGCGGTGCTCCTGGCGCACCCGCTTGCCGCCGCAGGTGTTGCCGGTTTCCTCGATCAGCAGTGGCCAGACGCGCGCACTGCGGTCGCTGTCGTCGAAACGCAGTGCGAAATCGATGCTGAAGCGGCGGGTGCGGCAGTCTTCGGCGGTATCGGGGTCGGCGGCCGCGTCGACGTTCTCGCATTCGTACTGGGCGTCGTTGTCGATGTGGCTGCGCACGTTGCCGGTGCTGGTCAGGCCTTTCGGGCCCGGCAGGACCAGGGTCTGCGAGAGCAGCGAGAAGCCCTGGCCGAACCAGCCATCCTCGACTCGGAAGCCGTAGAAATCGCTGCCGGCGCGGATGATGCTGGCGGTGCCGGGCTGGCCACCACTGCCGAAGCGCTCGCCGGTCAGTTCGCTGGTTACCCCGAAGCCATCGCCCTTGGGCTGCAGCACGAAGAACTCGATCGTTCCCGGGTCGATATGCGCACCATCGACCAGCGCACCGCACACCGCCAGTAGTTGTTGCCAGCTGTCACCGGTCACCACCGGTTGCTCGGCGCAGACCTGCCAGTCGATCGCGCGCGTTTCATCGTCCTGGGTCCAGCTGCCGCGCCATTGGCCGGAAAGCTTGGCGTCCTTGCCGTAACGCCCGGTCAGGAACGCCTGCAGACGCGCGGTGCGACTGACATGCGCTGCCGGTTCGCGGGCGGCGGGCTTTGCCGCATCTGCCTGCGGGGCAGATGCGGGTTCGGCAGCCGGCTTGCAGCCGGCCAGCAGGGCGGTGCCAGCGAAGGCGAGCACGGCAAGCGGTTTCAAAGAGACTGCAGACATCCGTGTCGCTCCAGCAATCAGTGGCGGAAGTGGCGGACGCCGGTGAACACCATGGCCAGGCCATGTTCGTCGGCGGCAGCGATGACTTCAGCATCGCGCATCGAACCGCCCGGCTGGATCACCGCCTTGATGCCGGCGGCGGCAGCGGCGTCGATGCCGTCGCGGAACGGGAAGAACGCATCGGAGGCCATCACCGACCCTTCGACCACCAGGTTCGCATCGGCCGCCTTGATGCCGGCGATGCGCGCCGAGTAGACGCGGCTCATCTGGCCGGCACCCACGCCGATGGTGCGGTTGTCCTTGGCGTAGACGATCGCATTGGACTTCACGAACTTGGCGACCTTCCAGGCGAACAGCAGGTCGGTGAACTGCTTGTCGGTCGGTGCCAGCTTGCTGACCACCTTCAGTTCGTCGCGGGTCATGCCGCGGTTGTCCGACGACTGCAGCAGCAGGCCGGAGCCCACGCGCTTGTTGTCGAAGTTGTTCAGGCCGTCGCCGTGCGGGATGCGCAGCACGCGCACGTTGGCCTTCTTCTGCGCGTATTCCAACGCGGCCGGTTCGTAGTCCGGTGCAATCAGGACTTCAACGAACTGGCGGTCCAGGATCACCTGCGCGGTGGCTGCGTCCAGCGGCTTGTTGAAGGCGATGATGCCGCCGAAGGCGCTGGTCGGGTCGGTGGCGTAGGCCAGCTCGTAGGCATCGCCGTTGCCGGCGCCAACGGCCACGCCRCACGGGTTGGCATGCTTGACGATGACACAGGCCGGCGCGTCGAACTGGCGCACGCATTCCCAGGCTGCATCGGCATCGGCCAGGTTGTTGTAGCTCAGTTCCTTGCCCTGCAGCTGCTGGAAGGTGGCCAGCGTGCCCGGCACCGGATGCAGGTCGCGGTAGAACGCGCCGCTCTGGTGCGGGTTCTCACCGTAGCGCAGGTCCATCACCTTCACGAAGGTGGAATTCATCTGTGCCGGGTATTCGGCGCGCACCGGCACGGCGGCGTCGGTGGCGGTGACCGCCGACAGGTAGTTGCTGATCGCCGCGTCGTACTGGGCAACGCGGTTGAATGCGGCCACCGAGAAAGCGAAACGGGTGCCGGCCGACAGCTGGCCGTCGTTGGCATCCAGCGAGGCCAGCAGTTCGCCGTACTGCGACGGGTCGGTGGCCACCGCCACGCGGGCGAAGTTCTTGGCCGCCGAGCGCAGCATCGCCGGGCCGCCGATATCGATGTTCTCCACCGCGTCGGCCAGGGTGCAGTCGGCCTTGGCGGTGACCGATTCGAACGGGTACAGGTTCAGCACCAGCAGGTCGATGGCACCGATGCCGTGCTCGGCCATCACCGCGTCGTCCAGGCCGGAGCGGCCCAGCAGGCCGCCATGCACCATCGGATGCAGGGTCTTGACCCGGCCATCCATCATTTCCGGGAAGCCGGTGACCTCGGCGACGTCCTTCACGGCCAGGCCCGCATCGCGGATCGCCTTGGCGGTACCGCCGGTGGACAGCAGCTCCACGCCGCGTGCAGCCAGCGCGGTGGCCAGCTCGACCAGGCCGGTCTTGTCGGAAACGGAGAGGAGGGCCCGGCGGACGGGCAACAGATCAGCAGTCATGGGGACAGGGCAATCGGCAGCGGAGCGGGGCCGATATTGTAGGCGGTGGGGGCCGGTGGCGGGTGCTGGTGGGGGAAATTGGCCGGTGCAGACCCCGTCGCGGGTGCGCTCGGTAGCGTCTGCATGGACCGGCATTGGAGGCAATTCGATACGTGGTGCTGTCGCAATCAGGTAGGCTGTGCCCGCACTGCCAAGGATTAGCGGGTTCAGATCGTGTCGATCTATGCATTGAAAGGACGTTTCCAGGACCTGCTGCGTCCGGCCGTACACGGCCTGTACCGCATGGGGATCACCGCCAACACGGTGACCGTGGCTGCGGCCGTGGTCTCGCTGCTGGTGGCCGCTGCGGTGTGGTGCTGCGCTCCCACCCAGCCGCTGCTGTATCTGGCCCTGCCGCTGTGGATGCTGCTGCGCATGGCCCTCAACGCCGTCGACGGCATGCTGGCCCGCGAGTTTGGCCAGCAATCGCGGCTGGGCGCCTATCTGAACGAGTTGTGCGATGTGATCGCCGACGCAGCGTTGTACCTGAGCCTGCTCAGCGTACCGGGCGTGCGTGCGGAGGCACTGTGGCTGCTGGCCTGGGCCGCCGCGCTGAGCGAGTACGCCGGCGTACTGGGTTTGATGGTCGGCGCCAGCCGCCGCTATGACGGCCCGATGGGCAAGAGCGACCGCGCGTTCGTGATCGGCGTGCTGGGCCTGCTGCTGGCGTTTGGCTGGGCAGGCGCGACCGTGGTCAGCGCGGTCGCCGCACTGGCCGCACTGCTGTGTGTGCTGACGATGGCCCGTCGCGTACGCCAGGGATTGAAGGAAGCTGCGGCGACACCGCAGCGGTAAACACAACAAGACTACACGCCCAATCAATACGGAGATTGCATGCGTCAGGCGCAGGAACGGGAATTCCACAGCTTCGACCAGGTACCGCTGTTCTACCGGTACTGGCCGAGCACCACGGCAACCACGCCGGCCAAGGCCATCGTGCTGTTGCATCGCGGCCATGAACACTCAGGCCGGGTCACCCATCTGGTCGACGAACTGGACCTGCCCGACACAGCTTTCTTTGCATGGGATGCGCGCGGCAACGGCCGTTCACCCGGCACGCGCGGCGATGCACCGGGCTTCCCGGCGCTGGTACGCGACCTGGACAGTTTCATCGCCCACATCGGTGCCGAGCATGGCATCGCGGTGGAGGACATCGTGGTCATCGCACAAAGCGTGGGCGCGGTGGTTGCCGCCACCTGGGTGCATGACTATGCGCCGCGGTTGCGCGCGCTGGTGATGGCCTCGCCCGCCTTCAAGGTGAAGCTGTACGTGCCGTTCGCACGCGCTGGGCTGGCGCTGATGCAGAAGCTGCGCGGCAACTTCTTCGTCAACAGCTACGTCAAGCCGCAGTGGCTGACCCACGACCCGGCACGGGTGGAAAGCTACCGCACCGATCCGCTGATCACCCGGCCGATCTCGGTGCGCGTGCTGCTGGGCCTGTACGAAGCCGCCGACCGCATCGTGGCCGACGCGCAGGCGATCAGCGTGCCGGTGCAGTTGCTGGTATCGGGCTCGGACTTCGTGGTGCATCGTGGCCCGCAGGACCGTTTCTACGAACGCCTGTCCAGCCCGATCAAGGAGCGCGTGCACCTGCCGGGCTTCTTCCACGACACCCTCGGCGAGCGCGACCGTGCGCCGGCGCTGGCGCGTATCCGCAGCTTCATCCAGGCACGCTTTGCCGAACCGCTGCAGGAGCTGTCGCGGCGCGATGCGCATCGGCATGGCCCGACCTTCGAGGAATCGGAGATCCTGTCCTGGCCACCGGAACGCAACAGCCTGGCCGACCTGCGTTGGCGCGTGGTGCGCGGTGGCCTGCGTTTCGGCGGCACGCTGTCGGAGGGCATCGCGCTGGGCCTGCAGACCGGCTTCGACTCGGGCAGCACGCTGGACTACATCTACCGTGATGAGGCGCGGGGCAAGGGCCCGCTGGGCCGGATGGTCGACCGCAACTATCTGGATGCGATCGGTTGGCGCGGCATCCGCGTGCGCGGCAAGCACCTGCAGGAACTGCTGCGCGATGCCGCCCAGCGACTGCGCGGGCAGGGTGCGCCGGTGCGCGTACTGGACGTGGCGGCCGGCCATGGCCGTTACGTGCTGGAAGCACTCGGCCAGGGCGAACAGCGTGCCGACCGCATCGTGCTGCGCGATTTCAGCGATCTGAACGTGACCCAGGGCAAAGCCTTGATCGAGCGCCTCGGCGCGGCCGACATCGCCCGCTTCGAACAGGGCGATGCGTTCGATCCGGCGCAGCTGGCAGCGGTGGACCCTGCGCCGACGCTGGCGGTGGTGTCCGGCCTGTACGAACTATTCCCGGACAACGATGCGGTGCTGCGTTCGCTGCAGGGCATCGCTGCGACGGTGCCGGTGGGCGGTTACCTGGCCTACACCGGGCAGCCGTGGCATCCGCAGCTGGAGTTCATCGCGCGTGCGTTGACCAGCCATCGTGGTGGCGCGGCGTGGG
>NZ_JBFRFE010000023.1:0-15013 GCF_052114665.1 Stenotrophomonas sp. 2YAF22
CCCATGACACCTGAAAACATCGCGCGGTTGCCGGCCAGCGGCCGGCACTACCACTACCACTACCGCTGACCGGTAGATCCACGCCATGCGTGGATGGAGCGGTGCCGACCAAGGTCGGCACCCACCAGAGCGACGATCAGAACTTCGCGTTGAGCGAGATCCAGTAGCTGCGTCGCTGGTCCTTGGTGGCGTAGTCGTCCACGCAGTTGTATTCGCTGGGGCTGGTCAGCAGGCACGACTGCGAGACGAAGTTCTTGCCGAACAGGTTGTTGACTCGCGCGTTGACCGTCAGCCACTGCGTGGCCTTCCAGCTGCCACCGAGGTGGAAGATGGTGTAGTCCTCGTAGTAACGGGTGTGACTGGCACCGGCGGCATCGAGGATCGTGTCGCGGTAGCGGTCGTAGCGGCCTTCGCCGATCAACGACAGGCTGATGGCGTCGTTGAGCTGCCAGTTGAGGCTGGCGTTGGCCATGTGCTTGGCCGGCATGGTGCCGGTGATCGGCAGGCCCTTGCCGGAACCGGCGGTCTGCTCGCTCTTGGTCCAGGTGTAGTTGCCGCGCAGCTGCAGGGTGTCCAGCAGGTCGACGTGGCCGGCCAGTTCTGCGCCACGTGTCTCGGCCTTGTCGATGTTCACGCTCTGGGTGAAGGTGCTGTAGCCCAGCGAGGCCCAGCCCGGGCCGATATCCACGCAGTAGCCGCTGCCTGCAGGTGCCACCTCGCAGTTGGGGAACGTGCCGCCGCTGGCGATCTTGTCTTCGAACTTGTTGATGAAGCCGGTGACGTTGAAGCCCCAGCGCTGGCCCTCGTAGTACGCAGCCAGCTCGTAGTTGGTGCTGGTTTCCGGCTTCAGGTTGGGCGAACCCACCAGCGGCAGCACGCCTTGGCCACCGAAGCCGGTGATGCCGGGGAACAGCTGGTCCGGACGCGGGGTCTTGTAGCCGGTGCTGACGCCGCCCTTGAAGGTCCACGCATCGGTGGCATTCCAGACCAGGTAGCCGCGCGGGCTGAGATGGCTGCCGAAGATGTTGTGGTCGTCATAGCGCAGGCCGAAGGTGGCGGTCAGGGTGTCGGTCAGCGACCAGTTGTCCTCGGCGAACAGCGCCCACATGCGGTGCTTCTGCCTGGTGTTGCTGCGGTAGCCGGCGCCATCCATGCCGAACACGCCGTCCACCATGTCGGTGTCGTTGTACTGGCCGCCCACGGTCAGCTTGTGCGCGCCGAAGTCCAGGTCGAGCAGGGTGTCCAGCACGTAGCCTTCCAGCTCCATGGTGCGCAGCGGTCGCGGCAGGAAGGCCTGAAGACGCGCCTGTTCGCTGGCGTTGAGTGCGCCCAGCGCGTTGTTGCGGCCGGCGGCACAGTTGTTGGCGGCACCGGTGCGGCGGCAGACGTCGTTCCACAGGGTCTGCAGGCCGGCGCGCTCGTCCAGCGTCAGCGGCAGCGAGCGGCCGAGGTTGTTGCTCTTGCTGTGGGTCAGCGAGGTCTGCCAGGTGCCGAAGCTGTAGCGACCCTGATGGGTCAGCGACAGCTGGTCACGCTCATAGCGCTGGTAGGCGGTGTAGCCCACGCGCGGCTGCACCACGCGGCGGGTGACGGTGCCGTTGCCATTCGGGTTCGGAATCACCGCGTTGCCCACGCGCCACAGGCTGGCCAGGCTGTCCAGCGTGCCGGTCTGGCCCTCGCTGTTGTCGTACTTCTGGCGTGAGACGTCGTAGTCCAGCCACAGCTCGTGATCGTCGTTGACGTGGAAGTTCAGGCGCACGCCGGTGTTCCAGTTGGTGTTGGCCACCGACTTGCCGCCGCCACCGAAGCCGATGCTGCGTTCCCACAGCGTGCCGTCGGGCAGGGTCAGTGCGTCCCATTCGGGATTGGATGCCTTGGCGTCGTAGTAGCTGCCGCGCACGGCCAGACCCAGGCGATCCTTGACCAGCGGGCCGCTCAGGTACACGTCGGTGCTGCGCGCATCGCCGAACTGATCGTCCTGCTGCACGGTGAAGCCCTGGGTGACTGCGCCGTGCCAGCTGTCCTGGTTGCGGCGGGTGATGATGTTGATGACGCCACCCATCGCATCCGAGCCGTACAGCGTGGACATCGGGCCACGCACCACTTCGATGCGCTCGATCGCATCCAGCGGCGGCAGGTAGGCGAACTGGCCACCGCCGAAGTTGTTCGGATACAGCTGGCCGGCGTTGCTCTGGCGGCGACCGTCGATCAGCACCAGGGTGTACTCCGACGGCAGGCCGCGCATGGAGATGGTGGCGCGGCCGTTCTTGTCGGTGGCTTCCAGGCCGACGTCGATGCCTTCGACGTCGCGCAAGGCGTCGACCAGGCTGGTGTAAGGGCGCTTGCTCAGCTCTTCGCGGCTGACCACGCTGATGCTGGCCGGTGCATCGACCACCTTCTGCTCGAAACCGGAGGCGGTCACCACCACCTTGTCCAGCGTCTGCGGCGCGCCGCTGGCGGCACCATTGGCGTAAGCGGGCGCCGCGACCGCAGCCAGCACAGCGCTGGTCAACAGATGTCGGGACAGGGACGAACGGACACGATGGCGCTGGGCCATGGCAGATACCTCGAAGGATGTAGGGCAGCGCGATGCAGGGCGCGGAACGCGCACGGCAGGGCAGGGATGGCCCGGTCAGGGGCGGCAGGGGCGAAACAGGCAGCGGCGAGCCGTCGCAACCGCGCAGGCGGTCACGGCGTGCCGTGGATCAGGCGAGCGGCGGCGCCTGGCCGCGTTGCTGGCGGCGCCCGGGCGCATCGGCCCAGGGCATGTCCGGTACGGCCAGCGGCCAGTGCGGACGCGCGCCGGAGGGAACCGACGCAGAGGGAACCAGATCAAGTTCGGTGCGCAGCCAGTGGCTGGCCAGCAACAGCGGCGGGATCGGCTTGTCCGTGGACTTGGCCGGTGCCGAGGCGCAGCGCCGCAGTTTGGCCGGCGCTTCTTCCTGCAAAGGGCCTTCGCCGCCGCGCTCTTCCAGCGGCTGCTGCAGCGCCTGGGGCGCGGCAGCGTGGGCGACCGGCAGCAGCGGCAGGGTGCCCAGCAACAGCGTCAGCATCGCCACCCACGCCAGCAGGCTGGCCAGCGCAGGCCGACGGCCGCGCATGGCGGTGCCGAGCTGTACAAGCCGAAGCGGGCGAGGGCGGAACGGGCGACGCAAGCGGAGATCCCTGGCTGGCCGGAACATCCGGCGTCAACGGGGCGTGATTGTAATGAGACCTGTTAGCCGTTGCAAATGAGAATGATTGCCAAATTATCGCAGGGAAGGCCTGATCGGCTCAGACCTCGCTCCAGCGTCGCAGCAGGTTGTGGTACACGCCGGTCAGCTGCAGCACCGCATCGGCATCACCATTGGTCTGCCGCAGGCGCTCGATGGAGGTATCCATCTCCCACAGCAGACGACGCTGCACATCGTCGCGGATCATGCTCTGCACCCAGAAGAACGATGCCACGCGCGCACCGCGGGTGACCGGATTGACCTTGTGCAGGCTGCTGGAGGGATACACGATCAGATCGCCGGCCGGCAGTTTCACTTCGTGCTCGCCGTAGGTATCACTGATGATCAGCTCGCCGCCGTCGTACTCGTCCGGGTCGGACAGGAACAGCGTGCAGGAGATGTCCGAGCGCAGCTGCTCGCCGTTGGCCAGGTTCATCACCGCGCCATCGACGTGGAAGCCGTAGGTGCCGCCGCCGCTGTAGCGGTTGAAGCGCGGTGGCAGGTACTTCAAGGGCAGCGCGGCGCTGAAGAACAGCGGATGCCGTGCCAGGGCCACCAGAATGGTTTCGCCCAGTTCGCGGCGCAGCGGCGAAGCTTCAGGCAGCTGCTGGTTGTGCTTGGCCTGCGCGCCGAGGTGGCCGACGGTCTCGCGGCCATCGGTCCAGTCGGCTGCGTCGAGCCTGCGGCGGATGTCAGCCACCTGTCCGGCGCTGAGGATGTCGGGGATGTGCAGCAGCATGCGGAAGTCCTCAGCAAGCAGACGGTGCGATCAGCGCGCGCACCTGCGGGTAGGGTGAGGCGGCCAGCTCGGGCACGATATGTGCCATGAACGCGGGACTGCCGTGCTGCAGCGCCAACTGCAGCCAGTGCACGGCCTGTTCGATCTCACCGGCCTGCAGAAGGATGGAGGCGTAGTTGGCCTGGCCGCGGAAATCGCCGGCCTCGGCCGCGCGCCGATACCAGCCCAGTGCAGCCTGCGGATCGCGACCGGTGTCCAATCCATCTTCCAGATGCCGGGCCAGCAGGTTCATCGATTTGGCGTGGCCCAGATGGGCCGCGCGGGTGTACAGCGCCAGTGCCTGTGCACGGTCCTGTGGTACGCCGCGGCCGGTGGCCAGCAGGTTGGCCAGGTTGTACAGGCCCCAGTCCAGACCGTTGTCGGCCGCGCGCCGGTACCAGACCGCGGCAAGCGAAGGATTGGCGGCGGTGCCCTGACCCAGCTCATGGCAGCGTCCGAGCATGTTCATCGCCATCGGCGCGCCGTTGTTGGCCGCGGTCTCGTACCAGAGCAGTGCTGCAGCGGCGTCTTCCGGCGTGCCTTTGCCTTCCATGTGCATCTGCGCGAGCAGCAGCTGCGCCTCGACCTGCCCGGCCTGTGCCGCATCGCGCACGCGCGCAAAGGCGGCCTGCGGGTCGTGCAGCAGCAGGTCTGCCAGGACGTCGGAATCAAACGGGGTGTTGGAAGCCATGCGCGGAGTATCGCCGGAAACAAAAACGGCGGCAGGAGATCCTGCCGCCGTGCGGGTGCTGCGGGTTACATCAGAACTTCACGTTCAGTGCCAGGGTGGCCGAACGACCCGGAGCGATGCTCGCGTAGTGCGACGCATAGGCCTTGGTGAAGTAGGTCTTGTCGGTCAGGTTCTGCACGTTCAACTGCAGGCTGATGTTGTCCTGGATCGCGTAGCTGGCCATCGCATCGAAGCGGGTGTAGCTGGGGATCCACTTGGTGTTGGCCACATCACCGTACTGCTTGTCGGAGTAGTTGGCACCGGCGCCGACGGTCAGGCCGAACGGGAAGCGATAGGTGGTCCACAGCGTGGCGCTGTGCTTGGCGGTGTTCGGGAACACGTTGCCGTTGTAGGGCGAGGGCACGTAGACGTTGGACGGGCAGGTACGGCCGGACACGGCGCAGACGAAGCCGTTGTCCTTCAGTTCCGAATCCAGGTAGGTGTAGCCGCCGTACAGGCTCCAGGCGTCGGTCAGCTGGCCGGTGAAGCCCAGTTCCACGCCGTTGATCTCCTTCTTGCCGGCGTTCTGGCTGGTGCCGTTGTCGACGGTCACGCGCGCGTTGTCCATCACGGTGTGGAAGATCGCCGCGGTCAGGTTCAGGCGGTTGTCGAACAGGTCCCACTTGGTACCCAGTTCGAGGTTCTTGGTGTCCTGCGGCTTGAGGTCGGCCACGGCCGCGCTGAGGCCATCGGAACCATCGCCACCGTCCATGCCCGGCGGGGTGGAGGAGGTGCCGTAGGACAGGTAGATGCTGCCGTTGGCGGTCGGCTTGAAGACAATGCCGGCCTGGTAGTTCAGGAAGTCATTGTCATTGCGCACGCGGGTCGGCGCCTTGCCGGCCACCGGGGTGGTCAGGGTGGTGGAGAAGTCGTCATAGCGCAGGCCGACGTTGATCATCCACTGCGCGTTCAGTTCGATGGTGTCGAACAGGTAAGCGGACTTGGTCTTGGTGCGCTGCTCGACGTCCAGCGCCTTGTCGCTGCGGTACACCGCATGGGTGGACGCCCACGGATCGTTCGGGTTCGGGTTGTCGAAGCTGGTGCAGTTGTAGCCGGTGGCCGCGCCGATGGTCGGGCACTTGCTGCTGTTGGTCAGCGGATTGTTGGTGCCCGGGGTCATCAGGTAGCTGCCACGGGTCATCTTCTCGTCGCTGTATTCCGCGCCGGCGCTGTAGCTGTGCTTCAGTGCACCGGTTTGGAAGCTGCCGGTCAGGCTCAGCTGGTCGGCGAAGCTCTTGACGTCGACGGCGCGGCTGTTGGTACGGCGCCACAAGGTGCCGTAGTTGTTCGGGTTGCCCTGGCTGTCGTCCGGCTGGGTCCACAGGTAATCGTTGCTGGTGTTGCCCAGGCGCGCGATGTTGCGCAGCTTGTGGCTGCCGAAGTCGTAGCTGCCGTCCAGCGTGCTGATGTCGGCGCGGGTGCGCTGGAAATCGCGGTCCACCAGGCCGTAGTAGTTGTTGCGGTCGGGCACCATCGGGCGGCCGTCGACCCACTTCGACACCGGCGCGCCGTTCGGGTTGCCATACGGGAAGCCGCCTGCGTCGGGCAGGTCGTCGCTCTGCATGTGGTAGTGGCTGGCGATCAGCTGCGCCGGGCCGTTCAGGCCGAACGCGATCGACGGCGCGATGCCCCAGCGGCTGACGTTGGCCGCGTCACGACCGGCAATGTCCGACTCGTGCTTCATCAGGTTCAGGCGTGCGGCGATGYCATCGCCCAGCACGTAGTTGGCATCCACGGTGCCGCGTGCGTAGCTGTCGGTACCGATGCCCATGCTGGCAGTGGTCTCGTTCTTCAGCTTCGGGGTCTTGCTGACCAGGTTGAGGCTGCCACCACCGGAGTCGCGACCGCCGTAGGCCGAGCTCGGGCCCTTGACCACTTCCACCTGCTCCAGGTCGAACACTTCGCGGGTCTGCGAACCGACGTCGCGCAGGCCATCGACGAACATGTTGCTCTGCGAGTCGAAGCCGCGGATGAAGGGGCGGTCACCGGTCGGGTTGCCGCCTTCGCCGGCGCCGAAGGTGATGCCCGGGACCATGCGCAGCGCATCCTGCAGGTTGGTCGCACCGGTTTCGGCGATCAGCTTCTCCGAGACGATCGAGACCGACTTCGGGGTGTCCAGCAGCGCGGCGGTGAACTTCGGCGAGGACGGGTTGAACCAGCTGCCGCGCACCTGGACCTTGTCCAGCTCGGTGGCCTTGCTTGAGCCGGCGTCGTCGGCGGCCTGTGCGGCAAGCGGCGCGAAGCCGGCGGCGAGGGTGGCGGTGGCCAGTACGGAAACGCGAGGTGCGTACTTGCGGGTCTTGATGTGGGTCATGGGTAGGTTGGCGATGGCTTGGATCGGGAATGAGCGAGAGCTGGCCAGCACGACTCAATGGCGCGATGGCGGCGGCGAGGTTCGGGTAGTGCCAGGCCATGCCCGGCGGCAGTTCAGACGAGGCGAGGCGCACGGCAATGGCCGCAGGGCGCCTCAGATGGCGTGCGGTGCCGGAGGTGCGTGGCCGGGATTCAGGCGCAGCGAGGGGTCGTGCAGCTGCCAGCGCAGGGCATCGGAGTGCCACAGCGGGATGTGGGCCACCAGCGCAGCGCGCGGCGGCGCAGCGCCGGCACAGGGCGTGCTGCCCTCACCGTCCAGCGGAGGCTCCGGGGCCGGCGCAGCGTGGTGGGGGCATTCGTCGCTGGAAGGAGCCGGCAGCGGAGCGGCCTGGTCCATATTGTCCAGATGCGCCTGCCAGCCGGCGTGGGTGGCGTGGCCGCCGCGCCCTTCGTGCAACGCCGACCAGCCCAGCAGCAGCGTCAGCAGCGCGGCCACAAGCAGCGGCCACCCCTGACGGGCGAGCTTGCACAGCGTGGCAGTGGGCGCGGACGAAGCCATGGCGCAGGCGGAGGCGTTACGAAGATGTTACGTAGGATAACATCAACGATAATGATTCGCATGTACGGGCGTGGCAGGCCACCCGGAACGGGCCCGAAAGGCCCTGGTGGGGCCCTCAGGCTGTTCCAGTAGATCCACCCCATGGGGGGGGGGATGCCTTGAACTTCAATCGCGGTCGTCGCGGGTCCAGATGGCGTCGTGTTCGCGCTTCACCGGAAACTTCGGCACCGCGGTGTACGCCGGCGCACACAGGGCGCGGCCATCACGCACGTCGAAGCGCGCGCCATGCAGTACGCATTCAACGCTGCCCTCGGCGGTGTTGAACTCGCCCGAGGACAGCTCGAACTCCTCATGCGTGCACTGGTCTTCCAACGCGTAGAGCTCGCCGTCGAGGTTGAACACCACGATCGGTGTGCCGGTGACTTCGTCGAAGACGCTCTTCAATTCGCCCGGCAGCAGTTCGGCGCCGGCGCAGACAAAGGTCCAGGCCTCGCTCACGCGGTGGCTCCGGCCAGCGGCTTTTCCAGGATCTCGAAGCGCAGGTCGTCGCGCTTGGGGATGCCGAAACGTTCGTCGCCATACGGGAACGGCTTCTTGATGCCGGTGCGCTGGTAACCGCGGCGCTCATAGAAGGCAATCAGTTCGTCGCGGATGTCGATCACGGTCATCTGCATCACCGGCACGTTCCATTCGCGTGCGGCGTGGGCTTCGGCCGCGTCCATCAACTGCTTGCCGACACCGCCGCCCTGCTGGGCCGGGTCGACCGAGAACATGCCGAAGTAGCCCTTGCCGTCGACGTCGGCGACATGGGCGCAGGCTACGAGCTGGCCGTCGCGTTCGGCCAGCAGGATGGTCGAGCGCGGGCGGTCCAGGTCGCCCTGGATGCCTTCGGCATCGACGCGGGCGCCGTCCAGCAGGTCGGCTTCGGTGGTCCAGCCGACGCGGCTGGCGTCGCCGCGGTAGGCCGAGGTGACCAGGGTGATCAGGGCGGGGATGTCGGCCGACGTGGCGGCGCGGAAGGTCAGAGTGCTCATGGGGGCATTCTAGGTGGGGCGGGGGCGGGCGCAAAATGGGTCGAGGCGATGGGCCAGGGTCAGATCCCTTTCGCGCCGCGAAAGGGCTCTGACCCCATCCCTGAATCCCACCCCTGCGAAAACGACGGCACTATGGGAACAAGGATCCAGGGAGGATCCAGAGGGCCGTGACCATGCGATTCGACGCTGTTGTCTCCGTTCGCTTCCTGCAGAGCGCCGAAGGTGGGAGGCGCACTGACATCGTGGGACAGGTATACGCCTGCCCGTTGTTCGTGGCGGGCCGAGTATTTGACTGCCGCGTGCTGTTGCAGGAAGGACGGGCCGTCCTTGGGGAGAGCTACGAACTTCCCGTTGCGTTCCTGTTCCCGGAGGACGCGCTCGCCGTGGCCAACGTGGGAGAGGACGTCTCGTTGTGGGAGGGAAGGACGATTGCGCGCGGCCGGATTCTGCGTGTCGCCGGGAGGCGATTGCAGGAGTGAGCCGGTGATGGGGCCACATGCCTTCTGCAATCTTCCGCGCGCGAGGCAGCGTGGGGAAACGAGCGAGGCTACGGCTGAATCGCGAACGCTGTAGAGGTTGAGGTTGCGCATGGACTATGCTCCCGGGGTGCACAGATCCGCACGGAAGCGATGAGGCGTTACCCGCATGATGCGTACCAGGGATGGCAAAGCGACCACCTACCCGATGCTGCGCCTGAGCGTGCTTGCGCCAGCCGTTCTTGCGGTGTCGGCGTGCTCAGGGTTGACCGACACTGTCGTGGTCGTCAGGAACGTGGGCTCCCAGCGCATCGACGCGGTGCAGATCGACGCTGGCGGTCGAGTGACTGAGCTCGGGGCGATCGATGCAAATGCACAGGTTTCGATGACGCCGGTGGTCCAGCAGGACTCGTCCGTATCCGTGCGCTATCGGGAAGCAGGCCTCGACGTCGCGTGCCTGGGTGATGTGTACCTGACGCAGAATCTGCGGGCACGCATCGAGGTGCAGGTGGGCGATGGCACGTGCAAGGTCGTGGATGCCACCCGCTAGCTGGGTGGCCGGGGTCAGAGCCCTTTTCGCGGTGCGAATGGGATCTGACCCCGGATTGCCGCTCTGCCGGTGTGCGGGCTCACCCCAACAGCTTCCGCACCTTCGTCAACGCGGTCATGAACCGCTCGATCTCTTCATGCGTGTTGTAGAACGCCAGCGACGCACGGCAGGTAGCCGCCACGCCGTAGTACTGCAGCAGGGGATGCGCACAGTGCTGGCCGGAACGTACGGCCACACCTTCCAGATCCAGCAGGGTAGCCAGATCGTGCGCATGGGCGCCGTCGATAAGGAATGACACCACCGCCGCCTTTTCCGGCGCTTCGCCGATGATGCGCAGGCCATCGACCCGGCGCAGCTCTTCGGTGAAGTGCGCCAGCAGCTCGGCTTCGCGTGCTTCCACATGGTCCAGGCCGACGTTCTGCAGATAGTCCGCCGCCACGCCCAGGCCGATGAAGCCGGCGATGTTGGGGGTGCCGGCTTCGAACTTGTGCGGGGCGTCGTTGAACACGGTGCCGTCGAAGCTGACTTCCTTGATCATCTCGCCGCCGCCCAGGAACGGCGGCATCGCGTCCAGATGCTCGCGACGCGCCCACAGCGCACCGGTGCCGGTCGGGCCGCACATCTTGTGGYCGGTGATGGCGTAGAAGTCGCAGCCGATCGCGGTGACGTCGACCTTGCGGTGAGGGGCGGCCTGCGAGCCGTCGACCACGGTGACGATGCCGCGCTTGCGCGCTTCGCGGCAGATCTCGCGCACCGGGTTGATGGTGCCGAGCACGTTGGAGACATGGGCCACGGCCAGCAGCTTGACCTCGGCGGTCATCGCCGCGCGCAGCGCGTCCAGGTCCAGCGCGCCGTCCGGCGTGATCTCGGCCACGCGGATGGTCGCGCCGGTGCGCTGGGCGACCAGCTGCCACGGCACGATGTTGGCGTGGTGTTCCATGCGCGACACCAGGATCACGTCGCCGGCCTTCAGCCGGGGCAGGGCCCAGGAGTACGCAACGAGATTGATCGCGAAGGTGGTGCCGCTGCACAGCACCAGGTCGTTGCTGCGCACGTTGAGGAAACGGGCCAGCTTGTTGCGTGCGCCTTCGTAGGCGTCGGTGGCCTCGGTACCCAGCGCATGCACGGCACGACTGACGTTGGCGTTGTAGCGGCGGTAGAACTCGTCCACCGCGCCGATCACCTGCACCGGCTTCTGGCCGGTGTTGGCGTTGTCGAAATAGACCAGCGGCTTGCCGTGCACTTCGCGCATCAGCAGCGGGAAGTCCAGGCGCACGCGCGCCCAGTCGGGGGCGTCGGCGGGTGCTTCGATCGGTCGCGGGGTGGACAGGTTCATGCCACGCCCGCCTCGGCCAGCGCCTTGTCCAGCCGGCGTGCCAGCTGTTCGCGCAGCGCTTCGGGCAGCACCCTCAGCGGCTCGTGGCAGAACGCGGCGCTCAGCAGCGCCTGCGCCTGGGCCTGCGGCAGGCCACGCGAGCGCAGGTAGAACAGCGCGTTGGCGTCGAGCTGGCCGACGGTGGCACCGTGTGCGGCCTTCACTTCGTCGGCGTCGATCACCAGCGTCGGCTGGGTATCGATCTCGGCGTCGGCCGACAGCAGCAGGTTCTTGTTGGACAGGTTTGCGTCGGTGCCATCGGCACCGGCACGGATCTGGATGCCGCCATGGAACACCACGCGGCTGCGGTTGGCGGCCACGCCACGCCACTGCAGCTCGGCGCTGGTGTCGCGGGCGATGTGGTCGATGCCCAGCCGGGTATCGACGTGGCGGCGACCGTTGCCGAGCAGCACGCCATTGGCGGTCAGCTGGGCGTTGTCGCCTTCCAGGCGCACGTTCAGCTCATGGCGGCTGAGCGCGGCACCCAGCTCCAGGTCCACGCGGCGGTACTGCGCGTCCTTGGCCAGCACCGCGTCGGTACGCAGGAAGCTGGTCTGGCGCGCGCTGCCGGCCTGCACGCGGGCGTGCTTGAGCACCGCATCGCGGGCGACGTGGGCGTGCAGTACCGTGTTGTCCAGATGCGCCGAATCACCGACGCTGAAGCGGTGCTCGACCACGCCCAGGCTGGCGCCGGCACGCAGTTCGATCAGGTGGCGGTGGTGCCAGGCCAGATCGGTGTCGCCGGCCACGCTGGCGAATACCAGCTGCAGCGGCACCTCGACCTGCACGCCGTCGTCCACGCGCAGCACCACGCCTTCATCGGCGAGGGCGGCGTTGAGGCGGGCGAACACATCGTCGCTGCGATCGTAGCGGCGGCCGAGGAAGCGCACGGCGTCCTCGCCAGCGGCCAGTGCGGAGGACAACGTCTCCAGCTGCACGCCGGCCGGCAGGCCCTGCACGTCGCTCAGCGCGTCGTTGAGGCGGCCATTGACGAACACCAGGCGCGGTGCCGGGATGTCCTCCAGCGCGGCGGCATCCAGCAGCGCCGGGGCCAACGGTGCGGCCGCAAAGCTGCGACGCTCCAGCTGGCGCAGCGAGGTGTACTTCCAGGTTTCGCTGCGTGCGCCGGGCAGGCCGTCGCGCAGCACGCTGTCGAGCACTTCGCGGCGCGCATCGCTGCCGCAGAAGGCCTGGGCCATGGAATCGAGCAGGGCGCTCATCAGACCGCCGCCTCGGGCACGACCCGGTCCTTCAGGAAGTCATAGCCGTGCGCTTCCAGTTCCAGCGCCAGTTCCGGGCCGCCGCTCTTGACGATGCGGCCATCGGCCAGCACGTGCACGACGTCCGGCTTGATGTAGTCCAGCAGGCGCTGGTAGTGGGTGATGACCAGGAACGAGCGGTCGGCGCTGCGCAGCGCGTTGACGCCGTCGGCCACGCTCTTCAGCGCATCGATGTCCAGGCCCGAATCGGTTTCGTCCAGGATCGCCAGCTTCGGCTCGAGCACGGCCAGCTGGAAGATCTCGTTGCGCTTCTTCTCGCCACCGGAGAAGCCTTCGTTGACGCCACGGTGCAGCAGTTCGTCCTTCAGGTGCAGCACGGCCAGCTTCTGCCGCACCAGCTTGAGGAACTGCATGGAATCGAGCTCTTCCTCGCCGCGCGCCTTGCGCTGTGCATTCAGCGCGGCGCGCAGGAAGTAGGTGTTGTTCACGCCGGGGATTTCCACCGGGTACTGGAACGCCAGGAACAGGCCGGCAGCGGCGCGCGCTTCCGGGTCCTGGTCGAGCAGGTCGACGCCTTCGAACTGCACGCTGCCTTCGCTGACCTCATAGCCGTCACGGCCGGCCAGGACATTGCCCAGGGTGGACTTGCCGGCGCCGTTGGGGCCCATGATGGCGTGCACCTGGCCGGGCTTCACTTCCAGGGACAGGCCCTTGAGGATTTCCTTGTCGCCGATGCGGGCGTGGAGGTTTTCGATCTTCAGCATGGTGGGGGTTTCCGTGGTGCGGGCCGTGGCCCGCCGGTAAAGAGAATGCGTTGTGCGAGGGCAGGGCGGGCGATCAGCCCACCGAACCTTCCAGCGAGACTTCCAGCAGCTTCTTGGCTTCCACCGCGAATTCCATCGGCAGTTCGCGGAACACCTGCTTGCAGAAGCCGTCGACGATCATCGACACCGCGTCTTCCTGGCTGATGCCACGGGCGCGGCAGTAGAACAGCTGGTCGTCGGAGATCTTCGAGGTGGTCGCCTCGTGCTCGACGGTGGCACCCGGGTTCTTCACCTCGATGTAGGGGAAGGTGTGGGCGCCACACTGCTTGCCGATCAGCAGCGAATCGCACTGGGTGTAGTTGCGCGCGCCGTCGGCATTGCGGTCGATCTTCACCAGGCCGCGGTAGGTGTTCTGGCCGCGGCCGGCGCTGATGCCCTTGCTGATGATCTTGCTCTTGGTGCGCTTGCCGACGTGGATCATCTTGGTGCCGGTGTCGGCCTGCTGGCGATGATGGGTCAGCGCCACCGAGTGGAACTCACCGACCGAGTCGTCGCCCAGCAGCACGCAGGATGGATACTTCCAGGTGATCGCCGAGCCGGTCTCGACCTGGGTCCAGGTGACCTTGCTGCGTGCACCACGGCATTCGGCACGCTTGGTGACGAAGTTGTAGATGCCGCCGACGCCGTTCTCATCGCCCGGGTACCAGTTCTGCACGGTGGAGTACTTGATCTCGGCATCGTCCAGCGTCACCAGCTCGACCACCGCCGCATGCAGCTGGTTCTCATCGCGCATCGGCGCGGTGCAGCCTTCCAGGTAGGACACGTACGCCTTCTCTTCGCAGATGATCAGCGTGCGCTCGAACTGGCCGGTGTGGCCGGCGTTGATGCGGAAGTAGGTGCTCAGTTCCATCGGGCAACGCACGCCCTTGGGAATGAACACGAAGCTGCCATCGGAGAACACCGCCGAATTGAGCGCGGCGAAGTAGTTGTCGCCCACCGGCACCACGGTGCCCAGGTACTGTTTGACCAGTTCCGGGTGCTCCTTGATGGCTTCGGACATCGAGCAGAACACGATGCCCTTTTCGGCCAGCTCCTTGCGGAAGGTGGTACCGACGGACACCGAATCGAACACCGCGTCCACCGCTACGCCGGCCAGCTTGGCGCGCTCGTGCAGCGGCACGCCCAGCTTGTCGTAGGTGTCCAGCAGTTCCTTGGGCACGTCATCCAGCGAGGCGTACTTCGGGCCCTTCGGCGCGGAGTAGTAGCTGAGCGCCTGCAGGTCGATCGGGGCGATCTGCAGCTTGGCCCAGTTCGGCATCGGCATGGTCAGGAAGTGGCGGTAGGCGTCCAGGCGCCACTGCGTCATCCATTCCGGCTCTTCCTTCTTGGCCGACAGGGCGCGGATGGTGTCCTCGTCCAGGCCGGCGGGAAGGGAGTCCGACTCGATGTCCGTGATGAAGCCGGCCGAATACTTGCGGCCGAGCTGCTCATGGATCTCGCGGTTGGGGGTGTCGTCGCTGGCGACGGTTTCGATGGTTTCGGTGGCCATGGGGGGCTGCCTACGGATCAGGAGACGACGTCGACAGCGATGGTGCGGCGCTGTTCTTCGTCGACAAGGGGAAGAGGGGGCAGGATCTGCGCCAGGCTGACATCGCGCAGGGCCTCGGAGACCACGTCATTGATCAGCCGCCAGYTGCTGCGCGCGCCGCACTTGGGCGCCATGCCGCACTGGTGGTGGTCGTGGCTGCACTCGGTCAGGGCCAACGGCCCTTCCATGGCTTCGACCACTTCAAACAGCGAGATCTCGATCGATGGGCGGGTCAGCCGGTAGCCGCCGCGGACGCCGCGCAGGCCTTCGACCAGGCCGGCCTGGGCCAGTGGCTTGAGCACCTTGCTGACGGTGGGCGGCTCCAGACCGGTGAATTCGGCCAGCTCGGTGGCACTGAGCACCTCGCCCGGACGGGCGGCGAGTACGGTCAGTACGACGGTGGCGTAATCGGTG